>JAJZYO010000552.1 GCA_021798075.1 Actinomycetes bacterium | reverse complement strand
TCCGATCTAGTCGTAGAGCTGCCGAGGGAAAAATGGCCCGTGGTGGTCCACGGCCACCACCCCGGCTACATCAGCTGGGAAGACTACCTGGCCAACCGGGCACGGGTGGCGGCTAACCTCACTAACGCCGGCGCAAGACCGCCCCGGGAGGGCCAAGCCCTCTGCCAGGGCATCATCACCTGCGGCTCGTGCGGACGGCCCATGGGGACCCGTTACCACCGCAACGGGCTGGCTGCCTACGAGTGCTCGGCATCGCGCGCGGACCACATGGCGACGCCGACGTGCCGGTCGATAAGTGCCGTCACGGTCGACGAAGCCGTGGCCGGCCGGCTCTTGGAGGCGCTCAACCCCGAGGAGGTTGCGTTGGCTCTCGCTGCGGCGGACGAGGTCACGGACCGCCGAAGCCGTCGCAACAGGGCGGCGGAGCTCCAAGTGGAGCGGGCCCGTTACGAAGCCGAGCGGGCAGAGCGTGCCTTCGATGCCTGCGAACCGGAGAACCGCCTCGTCGCCCGTAGCCTCGAGTCCCGCTGGGAGGAACGCCTCGTCGCCTTGGCTGAAGCGGAAAAAGCTCTTGCTGCAACCCAAGCTACGGCCCCGCCGCTGCCGTCACGGTCGGAGCTAGAGGCCCTGACCGGCGACGTGGCCTCGCTCTGGCACGCGCCGACGACGTCGCCTCGGGACCGCAAACGGCTCTTGCGCACGCTCGTCGCCGACGTCACGCTCCTGCCCGAGCCCGACTTCTCCAAGGCCCGCATCGGGGTCCGCTGGCACACCGGGGCAGCCGACGAGCTGGTAGTGGCCCGTCGCCAGGCCGTGACCGAGTACCGCCGGACCGACCGGGGCGCCATCGAGATGGCCGGCAGGCTCGCAGATCTCACAAACGCCGAGGTCGCACGGGAGCTGAACGCGACCGGCTACAAGACCGGTGCCGGCCGGCCCTTTGACCGCATGGCAGTCGCCAACATGCGCCACTACCACAAGATCCCCCAACCGGGCTTGCTGGAAGAGGGTGAGCTCACCGTCGCCGAGGTGGCACGGCGCCTCGGGATCGGCCACGGCTCGGTGACCTACTGGATCGCCCGCGGCTGGTTGCCAGCACGGCGTGGCCTGAACGAGCAGTGGTGCATCCCCTTTGGCCCCGAGGTCGAAACGGCTTGTCGGGAACGGGTCGCCCGGTCGCCCCACGTGCACGAGCCAGGCTCGGCCGAACCGAAGGGTGCCAACGAGCTGAGCATCGGAGAGCTGGCGTCGGTGCTCGGCATCAGCACCAACGTCGTCTACTACTGGGTCGAGCGCCACTACGTCGAGGCCCGTCGCGCCCCCGGCGGTCGCCTATTTGTGAAGTTCAACCGAGATGTCGAAACCGCGTGCCAGGCCCGCGTGGCCGCCTCGGTGCACTTCCCCTTGCGCAAGGAGGCCGTCGATGGGCACTAGCGGCTGCGACAATGGGGCACATGGGCCCGGCCCTGCTCAGCCAAGTGGATTGCGTGACGCTTCAGCCGAGCCCGCCCGGACCGGGTTTCTATGCCCGACTCGCGGCCGGTTCATCGTCACCGCGATCGAGGGCTGGTTCAGTGACCGTCGGCACGGTTCTCCCCAGAAGTTCTGCAGTCATACCTGCCGGCAACGCGCGTACCGTCGCCGGCGTGCCAGAGACCTCGCCCCTACAGCTCGGAGGAGGTCGTCGCCGCCGGCTCAAGCCCGATCAGGGCCAACAACACGCTCAGTCCCCGAGCCCCAAACCCAACAAGGCAATATAAGGAGAGGCAGTATGAAGCCACCGTCCCAATGCCAACATGTCACCCGCCCTCGGCTACAGAAATTGGCCGCCCCGAAGGGACGACAATTGCCACACGAACCAATCGCACACGGCCACTGGCGAAACAAACCACTCTGCTGCCACCGAGCTCCTCCGGGCCGGCGGGAGCCTCGCTGTCACGTCGGCCAGGTCCTCCGTCACCAGGAAAGCGCCACGACTTCTCTTTACCTAGGCGCCGGCTAGAGCGATAAGGCGCTGCCCCTTTTGTCCTTGTAGAGCCGGATGTCGGCGGCCCGGACGAGCTCCTCTGGGCTCCGCCCGTCCTCGGGCCATACCGCCGCCCCAGCAGACCAGCCCGGCAGGGGCACCTCGTGGCCAGCGAAGCTGACAGAGCCGGAAGCCGACGTCGCCACCAGCCGGCTCACAAGCTCGGCTGCCGCAACCGCCGAGGTGCCGGCGGCCACCACGAAAAACTCGTCGCCCCCGTAGCGAGCGAGGACGTCACCGGCCCTCAGCTCCCTCCGCAACCGCCCGGCAGCCTCGGCCAGCACCTCGTCTCCGCCCTGGTGGCCGTAGCGGTCGTTCAGCTCTTTGAAGCCGTCGAGGTCAAGCATGACCACGGCGCACGCCTGGCCGCTGCGCTCAGCGTGGTCGCACGCCTCAGCGAGGCGCTCGAGGCCGTACTGCCGGCTAGCAGCCTGGGTGAGGGCATCGGTGCGCACGGCCTGCTCCAGCTCAGCATGCAGGT
>JAJZYO010000551.1 GCA_021798075.1 Actinomycetes bacterium | reverse complement strand
TCTGAGGGCGGAGAGCCGCGGGTGCACCATGCGAGCGACGCTGGCTGACACCACTGCCACCCGCTGGCGGAGCGAGCGCACGTCGACTCGGCCGAGCCTCTGCCCGAGGATCTCGACGCTTCCCCGGGCCGGGTGGAGGTAGCCGGAGGCGAGTTGGACGAGAGTGGTCTTGCCGCAACCGTTCGGGCCGAGGACGGCCCAGCGTTGCCCCTCCCGGACCTCCCAGTCGATGCCGCGGAGGACAGGCTTGCCAGAGCGGTACACGTCGACGTCGGAAAGGGAAAGGACAGGTGGCCCGCTAGGGCCTTCGTTCCAGGCCATGACGACGCGCAAGGATAACGGGCTGGCCGCTCGGCCGGCCGAGATGAGAGCATGATGTGATGGCAAGCCCGCTCGCGGCATTGGACCGCGTCTTCGGGCCCGTCTTCGACGGGCTGCTGCCCGGGGCGGCGAGCGGGCTGCGCCCCTCCCAGCGAGCCGACTTCCAGGTGGACGGTGCCCTCGCCCTGGCTAGGTCGCTCGGCCGACCGCCCCGGGACGTGGCTTCGGAGGTCCTGGAAGCGGCCAAGCAGGGCGGGCTCATGCAGGTGTGCGAGGAGGCCGTGGTCGCCGGCCCGGGGTTCATCAACCTCACCCTTTCCCCGGAGTTCCTGGCCGGCGGGCTGCGGTCGTCGGCCGCCGACCCGGACCTCGGCATAGCCAAGTCGGCGCGGCCGGTGAGGGCCGTCGTGGACTACGCCTCCCCCAACGCCGCGAAACAGATGCACGTCGGCCACCTTCGGTCGGCGATCATCGGCGACGCCATCGTCAGGTTGCTGGAGGCCAGTGGGCACGAGGTGATCCGGGAGAACCATGTGGGGGACTGGGGGGCGCCCTTTGGCATGCTGATAGAGCACCTGCACGACCTCGGCGAAGCCGAGGGGGCCCACGAACTGGCCGTGGGCGACCTGGAGAACTTCTACCAGGCGGCGCGTGCCCAGTACGACAGAGACCCCACGTTCGCCGAGCGCGCCCGGGGCCGGGTGGTCCTCTTGCAGGCTGGGGACCCCGAGACGCTGAAGCTCTGGGAAGCGCTGGTGCAGCGCAGCGTGAGCCACTTCGACGCTGCCTTCCACCGGCTGGGCACCAAGTTGACCAGGGACGACGTGGTCGGGGAGAGCTACTACAACCCGATGCTCGCCGGCGTGGTGGCCGACTTGGGCAAAGCCGGGCTTCTGGTGGAAAGTGACGGCGCGATGTGCGTGTTCCCTCCCGGCTTTTCCAACCGGGAAGGCAAGCCCCTGCCCCTGATCGTCCAGAACTCCGTGGGCGGCTACACCTACGCCACCACCGACCTCGCGGCGATAAGGGACCGGGTCGACCGCCTGGGGGCCAGGCTTCTCGTGTACGTGGTAGGCCTGCCTCAAACCCAGCACTTCCAAATGGTTTTCGCAGCCGCCCGCATGGCCGGCTGGCTGCCCGACGACGCAGAAGCGGTCCATGTCGGCTTCGGCAGCATCCTCGGCCCAGACGGCAAGATGTTCCGTACCCGGGAGGGCGGCACGGTCAAGCTGGCCGAATTGCTCGACGAAGCCGTCGACCGCGCCCGCTCGCTGCTCCTCGCACGGGCCGAGGGGGAGGGTGACGCCCAGGCCGGTGGCGCCGGCCCGGTTGGTGGCGTCGTCGGCGCCATCGAGGCGCTCGCCGAGGCCGTCGGCATCGGCGCCGTGAAGTACGCCGACCTCGCCAGCGACCGCACCCGGGACTACCGCTTCGACTGGGACAGGATGCTCTCGCTGGACGGCAACACGGCTCCCTACATCCAGTACGCTCACGCCCGCGTGTGCAGCATCCTGCGGCGCGCGGTAGGGGCGGTCGAGGGGGCGCAGGGCGAGGAGGCGCAGGGCGAGGGGGCGCAGGGCGAGGGGGCGGAGGCCAGTGCGGGCGGCCCGGCCGGCGAGATAGGAGTTGCCAAGGCGGCAAGACCTGCTGGCGGGGCAGGGACTGCTGGCGGGGGAGGAACTGCTGGCGGGGGAGGGGCCGAGGGCGACGGCGCCGGCCGGCTCCGGGGGCCCTTCCTCCAGCCCGCGCTGGTGCTCCCTCCTGCCGAGCCCGAGGAACGGGAGCTCGCCAAACGCCTGCTCGGCTTTGCCGATGCCGTCGAAGCAACCTTGGCTACCTACAGCCCGCACAAGTTGTGCGGGTACCTGTTCGACCTGGCGACGTCGTTCACGAACTTCTACGAGCACTGCCCGGTGCTCCGCGCACCTGACCGAGGGACGAGGTCGTCGAGGCTCGTGTTGTGCGCTCTATGCGGCGCAGTCCTCGAGAGGGGGCTCTCCTTCCTCGGGATCGCCGCCCCCGAACGCATGTAGTGGCGGTCGTCGGTCGCACCCTCACGAAATGTGGCCAAATGTGGCTGCCAGCCTTACTCGCACCCCGCTGAGCGCACCGAGAAGGTGCGGGAGAGGTCTTTCTCGGCGCGCTTTTGGCTTCCGGGTGCACCCGGCGTCGCAATACGACGGGCGGCTGCCCC
>JAJZYO010000550.1 GCA_021798075.1 Actinomycetes bacterium | reverse complement strand
CTTTGGCAACATCGGCATCGCTTTCAAAGGAAGCGGGTTCTACAGGACCGACAACCGCTCGGACGGGCACAAGGCCAAGGCCAGTTCGGGCACCTCGCGCGACGGCTCCTCGACCACCGAGGCCAAAGGTACCAAGGGGGACGGTGGCGGCTCGGCCTCCAAGAGCGAAAGCCCTACCAGCAGCAGTTCCGCGGGCAACGGCTCGTCGAGCACCAAGGCGGCCGTGGCCGCCGCCTCCTAGCCGCTCCTAGCGCGAAGCCGGGGCCTGGGTACCCTGCCAGGGGCCGGTCTCACCGGCTCCCTCGGGTGGCGCCAGTGCAGGCGCGTGCGGCGCGGCCTAGCCAGATAGCTGGAACGGCTCCGCCAGTTTGACGCCTGTGCCAGCCAAACCGCAGTAGCCATGAGGGTTTTTGGCGAGGTACTGCTGGTGGTAGCCCTCGGCGAACCAAAACGTCCCCGCCCGTGCCACCTCGGTCGTTACCCGGCCGTAACCAGCCTTGGCGAGGAGGGCGCCGTACGCCTCGCGGGACGCCTCTGCCACCTCGCGCTGGTCTTCTGTGGTCCAGTAGAGCGCGGAGCGGTACTGGGTACCCACGTCGTTGCCCTGTCGCATGCCCTGGGTAGGGTCATGGTTTTCCCAGAACAGCTGGACGAGCTCCTCATAGCTGGTCACACCGGGGTCGAAGACAACGAGCACGGACTCGGCGTGGTCGGTCCGTCCCGTGCAGACCTGTTCGTAAGTCGGGTCCGCCACGTGGCCCCCGCAGTAGCCGGCGGCCGTGACCCAGACCCCGGGCGCCTCCCAAAAGAGACGTTCGGCACCCCAGAAACATCCCAGGGCAAAGACCGCCCGCCCGAAGCCTTCGGGGTAGGGGCCTGCCAGTGGGTTGCCGTTCACGAAGTGACAGCCGGGCAGCTCCGCTCGCTCACCCATGGCGCCGTCCTCCCGCTTCGTCCGGCACGGTCCCACCCGTACGCGTGGTCGCCCCTGCCGTGATTGTGGTCATCTTCCGGGCCACGCTACCGCCCGTACCCCCTGACGCGACGAGGAGGCTAGCGTGGTCGTGTGCTGCTGGAGACCATCAATGGCCCGAGCGACCTGCGAAAGCTGAGCTACGAGCAGCTCGAGGTGCTGGCGGGAGAGATAAGAGAGTTCATCGTGCAGGCCGTCTCGGCTGCCAATTCCGGGCACCTGGGGAGCAACCTCGGGGTGGTCGAACTGACCCTCGCCGTCCACAGGGTGTTCGACTCGCCGCGGGACTACCTCATCTGGGACACAGGCCACCAGGCCTACGTGCACAAGATCGTGACCGGCCGGAGGGAGATGTTCGGCACGCTGCGGCAGGCCAACGGTCTCTCCGGGTACCCGTCGCGCGCCGAGTCGGTGCACGACTGGGTGGAAAACAGCCATGCTTCCACGGCGCTCAGCTATGCCCACGGGCTGGCGGCCGCGATCAAGCGCAGCAGCAACCCGGGCCGGCGGGTAGTGGCCATCGTCGGCGACGGTGCCCTCACCGGGGGCCTGGCCTACGAAGGGCTGAACAACCTCGGCCACAGCGGGTCGCGCGTCGTGGTGATCTTGAACGACAACGGCCGCAGCTACGCACCCACGGTGTCGCGTCTTTCGGAGAGCCTTACCCGCCTGCGCCTCCACCCTGGGGTCAGTTCGGCCCGGCGCCGCATCGAGACCGCGGTCAGGGACTTGCCCAAGGTGGGCAACTTGGCTTACTCGAGCCTCCAAGGCTTCTACTCCGCGGTGCGGGAGGTTATCGAGCCGCCCGTGTTCTTCGAGACCCTGGGCGTTCGTTACGTAGGGCCCCTCGACGGCCATGACATTGCCGGCATGGAACAGGCTTTCCGCCTGGCGGCCGAGTACGACGGGCCGATAGTGGTCCACGTGCTCACCCAGAAAGGGCGCGGGTACAAGCCAGCGGAGGACGACATCGAAAAATGCCTCCACGACACGGGTTCCTTCGACCCGGCTGTCGGCCCCACACCCTCGTCGCGTGCGCTCAAGGGGTACACCCTGGCTTTCAGCGAAGCGATGCTCGACCTCGGCGAGCAGCGCGAGGACCTAGTCGCGGTCACGGCGGCCATGCCGGGGCCGACGGGGCTCATACCGTTCCAGGAGCGTTGGCCGGACCGGTTTTACGACGTCGGGATCGCCGAGCAGTCGGCGGTCACGTCCGCCGCCGGCATGGCGATGGGGGGCCTGCGGCCCGTGGTGGCGGTGTACTCGACGTTCCTCTGCCGGGCCTTCGACCAGCTCAACTTGGACGTCGGGCTGCACGGGCTGCCTGTCGTGTTCGCCCTCGACCGCGCCGGCATCACCGGGGACGACGGCCCGAGCCACCACGGCATTTTGGACATGGCGCTCTGCTTGAAGATCCCGGGTATGACCATCTTCGCGCCCTCTTCGGCCGAGGAGCTGAAGGTGATGCTGGCTTCGGCCCTCTCACTTTCTGGGCCAGCCGTCGTCCGTTACCCGAAGACCGCGGCGAGGAGGGTGCCGGCAGAA
>JAJZYO010000549.1 GCA_021798075.1 Actinomycetes bacterium | reverse complement strand
CCCCCGCCCCCGCCACCCCCGAGACCGCCTCCGCCGCCCCCGGCACCCCCGGCACCCCCGGCACCCCCGGCACCCCCGGCACCCCCGGCACCTGTGCTACGGCGCCGAGCCCCCGGCGAGGCTCTCCAGCAAACCGAGCACCCCGGCCGGGCCGTCCACCATGAGGTCCACGGCACCCGGTAGCTCGGGCGGCTGCTCGGGGCTCGCGACACCCACCGCGAGGGTGGTCTTGCCGGCCGAACGAAGCCCGCGGAGCGCGGCGAACGCCGGCAGGTCGCCCCGGTCGTCGCCTATGTAGCAGAGCGCTTTTAGGCCCGTGGAGAGCTCGTCGACCACCGCCCCCTTGCTGGCTGCCACCGGGGGCAGCAGCTCGACAGACAGGCGTCCCGGCTGGACGGCCAGGCCTTTCTCGCCTGCCATTTCCTTCGCCCACCCCATGGCCCAGCTGGCCATCTCAGGGCGCCGGCGCACGTGGAGAGTGAACGAGAGGCCCTTCTTCTCCACCTCCACCCCGGCGGGGGCCTGGCGCTCGGCCTCGGCAGCTGCCGCGCCAATGACGTCTTCCCAGGCGAGGGCGGCTGGGTCCACACCGCCAGCCGACCTCTCGAGGCCGTACAGGCCGAAAAGCGAAAGCCCGGCCACAGGCCCCAGGTTGGCCCGCAGGTAGGCGAGCGGCCTTCCCGACACCACACCCACTACGGCGAAGCGCTGGCTCAACCGGGCCAGCTGGTCGGCCACACCGGGCAAGGGGACGGCCCTGTCCCGCTCTTCCACTACCGGGGCGAGGGTGCCGTCGTAGTCACAGAGCAAACCGGCAGCCCTCGGCTCCGACAACCAAGGCGACCAGTCTGCGCGTGCCCCGGTGGCAGGTTGGCCGGGCACTCACCCGGTGTAATTCGCCGGCACCCTGGCCGATATGTCCGCCCCGATCATCAAGATGATGTCGGTGCCGGACAAGTAGTAGGCCGGGACCATCGTGTCGTTGGCTGTCGTCGGTGCGACGACCGCAGTCGCCGGCAGGCTGAGCTCAGCCGCTATCGCCAACGCGTTTGCCCTGTAAGCAGGGCTCGTGTAAAAGACCAGGGACGTCTTGTTGGTATCGGTGAGGGCATTGGCGGGCGCCCGCGTGTCGTAGCCCTTGGCGGCCAGTTGCTTTTGGAAAAAGAGCGCCCCGTGGGCAGTCGTGTAACCATTTAGCACCGCTACGGTGACCGAAGAGGGCGCCAGGGTCGTCGTAGTGGTGGCGGGGACGGTGGTGCTGGTGGTGGTCGCGGCGGGGACGCTCGTCGTAGTAACACTCCGGTGCGGCGCCGAGGTGGTGGTCGACGAGCGCGCGGCCGCGGGTTTGGCGCTCGGCGAAGAGGTCAAGCGGGCCAGCACGAAGATGGCCACTACCGCCGCCACCACGACCACCAATAGGGCGCGCATGGGCTGGACGGAACCCGGCCTGAGGGGCGCCCCACCACCACGCGGGCCAGAGGGCGGCGGAGGGGGGGCCGGAGGAGTGGGCGGAGCGGGCTCGGACAAGGGGGCTAGCTTTCCACCATCACCGCTCGGGGCGGCGGGACGCCGGCAGGTCGGCGTTCACGCGCCAGCGCCTGTGGAGCTTGGCACGCCGCAGCCGGCGGACGAGGAGGGGGTCATAGTGCTCTGCATCTTTGCTGGCGACCAGTCGGCCAAGCAACTGATTGTAACGGGACAGCGAGATCCCGAGCCTGCCCTTCACCACCTGCGACTTGGTGCCGTCCTCCTGCCACCAGGTGCGCTCGACATCGAGCACGGCGCGGTCACGTTCGCAAAGGGCCATCAGCTCACCCTGCCACCCAGGCCAAGCGAGATCAAGGACCCGGCCCTCGGAGCCCGGGAGGGGCAACGGCGTCACGCCCTCAAGACCGAGCGGAGGAACGCCAACGCCCGCGGGTAAGCGTCGAGGCGGTTCGCCAGGCGGGCGAGGCCGTGGCCCTCGTCCTCGTAGACCGTGAGCTCGCAGCGCACGCCCCGAGAACGGAGGATGGCCACGAGCTGCTCAGCCTCGGAGACGGGCACCCGGGGGTCGTTGCGGCCGTGGATGACGAAAAGCGGGGCGCGGATGGCCTCCGCGCTCCGCAAGGGCGAGGCCATCGCCAGGAAGTCCCGGTCACGACGGAGCGAGCCGTACTCGAGCTCCCGGTGGGAGCGGCGGTAGTCAGAGGTGTTCTCGAGGAACGTGACCAGGTCGGAGATACCGACGATGTCCACACCGGCAGCCCACAGCTCAGGCTGGAACGCCACGCCGGCGAGCACCATGTACCCTCCGTAGGACCCACCCCACAGGGCCGCTCTTCTCGGGTCGAATCCGGCCCCCGCCAGCCAGGCATGGACAGCGGCGAGGTCGCGCACTGAGTCGAGCCGGCGAGTGGTGTCGTCGAGGGAGGCGTACCGCTTCCCGTAGCCGGTCGAACCCCTGACGTTGGGCACGACTACGCCGAACCCGGCAGCCACCAGGCCTTGGACCACTGGGTTCCACGAACGCGTGGCCTCC
>JAJZYO010000548.1 GCA_021798075.1 Actinomycetes bacterium | reverse complement strand
CTTGCGGTACGGGTGACCTCTGCGACGAGCTGGCCCGGCAACGCTACAGGCCAGTTGGCCTCGACCTGTCCCCAGGGATGCTCGCTCAGGCCAGGGCAAGAACGGCCCATCGGGTCGATGCAGGGGCCCCTGGGCGCGGTGAACGGGGCCCGGCACCGGCACCCCTTGTACTCGCGGACGCACTTGGAGCACCTTTCCGGCCCGCCTACTTCGATGGTGCGGTCAGCGCGTTCGCTCTCCGCAACGTAGTCGACCTCGGTCAACTGTTCCGACAGCTCGCCTACGCCGTCCGCCCAGGGGGCCGCGTCTCCCTGCTCGAGCTCAGCCGGCCCGAATCGGCCGTCCTCAGGTTCGGCCACGGGCTCTGGTGCAACTACGCCGTCCCGCTCGTCGGGTCGCTTTTCTCCGATGCCCCCGCCTACCGGTACCTACCAAAGAGCCTGGCCTACCTACCCCCTCCCGAAGAGGTTGTCGGGATGCTCGAAGGGGCGGGGTTCGCTGCGGTCCAACACGTTCTGCTGGCAGGCGGGACATGTCAGATCTACCTGGCCACGGCTGGCCGGCATCTGGCACCGCGCACCTCTAGGAGGGGTGGCCCCGAAATGCCCGAAATGAGCGCCTCCAACGGCTCCAACGTGAGCGGCTCTAACACGGCCACGCCCAATGCAGGAACCGAAGGCAAGGCCGCACGCTCGTGACGCTCACGTCAGACCGCTACCGAGAAGGCTCCAATGACGGGGCCGGCGACGGCGCGCGAAGCGACGAAGGCGCCGGCGCTCCACCCGCTCCAGGTGCCTTCCTGGCGTCCAGCTTCCAGATCGACCCCGAGGAGCTCCCCGACCTTGTCCGAGCTGGGGGAGCACCGGGCGCGCTTCTGTTGTGGCGCAACGACCTCCGCATGCTCGGCGTCGGGCAAGCGTTCCGGATCTTGCTGCCGGCACCTTGGGCCAGCCCGGCCAACGCCGCTCGGGCAGGACGGGCGCTGCGCGGCATCTGGCAAGCCGGGGGGGAGCGCGGAGCCCGTTACGGCCCGGCTAGGCACCCTTCCGATCTCCGTATCCCAACCGGCGACGCCGCTCATGCCGGAGAGACCAGTGCCGGAGAGACCAGTGCCGGACCCTTTCCCGTCGGCCCGGTCGCGATGGGCGCGCTTCCTTACGACCCGTCCGACTCCGGCTACCTCGTGGTCCCTGAGCTCCTCATCGCTCGGAAGGGGGCCTACGCCTGGGCAACACTTGTCAGCCCAGCGCACGAGCAAGCCCCACGCCAAGCCGATGTCATGGAACGGGTACGTCGCCTCCGCGACGCCACAGCCCAAAGCGGGCCGCCCCCCGATGGCTTCACCCTCACGGCCCACATGCCACACCAGCAATGGATGTCCCTTGTCGAGCGGACGCTCGGCGAGTTCACCAACGGCAACATGGCCAAGGTGGTCCTGGCCCGGCGGGTCGACGTCGTAGCAAACCGACCATTCCTCTTGCATGACGTCTTGGCGCGGCTTGCATCGCTCTACCCGTCATGTGCGGTTTTCCGGGTGGCGGACTTCATCGGGGCTAGCCCCGAGATCCTCGTTCGCCGTGACGGTAAACAGGTGCTGAGCCACCCCCTTGCCGGTACCGCGGCGCGAAGCGGCGAGCAGGCAACAGACGAGGCGGTCGTCTCGGGCCTCATGGCCTCGCCCAAGCACCGCCGCGAGCACCGGCTTGTCGTAGAAGCGATCGCCGCGCGGTTGGCACCCATCTGTGGAGCCCTCGACGTTCCAGCAGAACCTTCGGTACTTGCCCTCCGCAACGTTTCCCACCTTGGCACGCCCATCCGTGGCACTCTCCTCGGCGCCACACCCGACGCGGGCCCCCGCGATGAGCCTGTGACCGCCAGTGATAGCCACGGACCAACATCGAGACAGGCGCCCTCCACCGGACCGGATGCCACCGGACCGGATGCCACCGCCAGAGAGTTCCAGGAGAGCACCGGAGCACCCTCCGCATTCGAACTAGCCGCACTCCTTCAGCCCACCCCAGCGGTAGGCGGGCACCCAACGGAGGCGGCCATAGCGTGGCAGAGGGACAACGAAGGCTTCGACCGCGGCTGGTATGCGGGGCCGGTTGGCTGGGTAGATGCACGGGGTGATGGTGAATGGGTCCTCGGGCTGCGAAGTGCCAAGGTCAGCGGGCAAAACGCTTCCCTCTACGCCGGAAACGGGATCGTCGCGGGCTCTGACCCACAGGCAGAACTGGCGGAGACCCAGCTAAAGCTCCAGGCTTTGCTGGCGGCGCTCGTTCGTCCCTAAGCAACGCCCGCGCCTGTGCCCAGCGCGCGCCCGATCGCTTTTTCTATCTCCGACCAGAGCCGTTGGTGCAACGTCAGGTTGTCGTTCCGAGTGCCCTTAGCGACCCAGACACGCACGCCCCTTTTCGGCGGGACGGATAAGGCCTTGTGGAGGCCTTCCAGGTCCTCGAGGACATTCGCCTCCACGCCGTAACCACGAGCGAGCGCGACGAGGTCGGTTCCGTGAGGCGTCCCC
>JAJZYO010000547.1 GCA_021798075.1 Actinomycetes bacterium | reverse complement strand
GCGCTACAGGCGAGCGGCGACGGTGTTGCCTTTGTCGCGCACCGGCCTCCAGGACACCATGCGACGGCAGACCAGGCGATGGGGTTCTGCCTGGTGAACACCGTTGCGGTGGCCGCGGCTTGGCTGGCGAGACGAGGCGAAAGGGTGCTCGTGCTCGACTGGGACGTCCACCATGGCAATGGGACGCAGGCCATATTTTGGGACGACCCACGTGTGCTCTACGTATCGACACACCAGTCGCCCCTCTACCCTGGCACGGGCTCGGTCGAGGCCACGGGCGGCCCAGCCGCGCCTGGCCTGACCATCAATTTTCCGTTACCTCCGGGCGCTACCGGGGACGTCCTTCTCTATGCCTGGGAGGAAATCGTGGCGCCCGCGGCGGAGCGCTTCGCCCCTACATGGGTGCTGGTCTCGGCCGGGTTCGATGCCCACCGAGCGGATCCATTGGCCAATTTCTCCCTTTCCGCCGGCGACTTTGCCGCCCTGGCGACCGAGGCAAGTGGGTTTGCCCCCCGCCCGGGACGCCTTGCAATCGTACTGGAAGGCGGTTACGACATCGAAGCAATCAAGAGCAGCTCGGGCGCCGTGTTCTCGGCCCTGCTCGGCGGCGCCTACCGGCCCGAGGCGGCGACCTCCGGTGGACCTGGCAGGCAGGTGGTCGAACGAGCGCGCCGTGCGCGTGCGGAGCTCGGCCTTTAGCACTGGTCTGGTCCCCTTTTCTAGCGTGCCTTACGCGTATCATGCCGGGGGAACTGAGCTCAGCCCGGAGAGGGAAAAGTGCACGACAACACTGACGGCAGCGGGGTCCTTGTGGCCCGGCGGGTGGCGTGGGAGGACGCCAGCCTGGTAGAGGGCACCGAGGCTGTGCTCTGGCCCGCATCCAGCGAGGATGATGCGGCCGAGGGGCCTTTGCCGGAGGCTTCGGAAGGAGCGGCCGCAGTGCTGTCGTGGGTTAGCGCCAAAGTGCTCCGCTTCGAGACGGCATCCCCACAACCTTTGGCCGAGCTGTTGCTTGCTAGCACACTGGCAGTGGGTGGCCCTGCACGCTTTGTGGTCCACAAGAACTACCAGATGGGGAACACGGCCGTGTGCGACCCCCCCGGGCAGATCTTCCTTGTGGAACGGCGCGAGTTGTTCCGGGTCCTGGTGGCCGTTCCCATGTCGGTGTCGACGGGCACGATGAAGTGCTCCGTCCATTCGATCGATTGTTCGTCTGGAGGTGCTCGGGCTTACCTGCCGGCGCCGGTCGATGTGGGGAGCCAGGTGGTCGTCGAGCTCGGCATCGGTGACGATGGACCGCTCAAAGCGGAAACGACGGTGCGCCATTGCAGGAAGGTGAAGGAGGAGCTTTGGGTCGCTGGCTTCGAGTTCTTGAACCTGCCGGCGGGGGCGGACCGCCGGCTGAGCCAGTTCCTTGCCCTCCAGGAGCGCCGCCTCATGCCTCGGGTCAGCTCGGTCACCCTGGTCGAATACCGTTCCCACGGGCGCCCGGTGTTCAGGGAGGGCCTTGCGAACGAGCTCACGCCTGGCTCGCTCGTCCTTGGCCTTCATGAGGAGCACCTACCGGGCGACCTCGTCGAAGTCAACGTCCGCCTGCGCCGCCAGAGCTTCGCCTTCTCGGGCCGCGTGGTCGCCTCGTCCCCGGTCCTCGACGACAACCAGGTAGTAGTGCGCCACAAGGTGACCGTGTGCCTGGACCAGCAGGTGCGGGCGACCGAGGACGAGTTCAGGAGGGCCGTGCGGGACCTGGCGCTAGAGAAACTGGCGTCTGGTTGACCCCGTCGACAGCTTCCATCTCCGGATAGCCGTTCGCCTTACCGGTCAGGGCCGGTCGCCGCCCGTCGCCGCCCCGCCTGAGCTCTACAGGTCCCTACCAGGACTGCGAGGCGGCTGGGCCTCCAGCCCCACCGCTTACAGCGCGGGTACGCCGAGCACGCAAGCCATCGAGCGCTGCCCACGTAGCGAGCAGGGCGAGCGCGACCACGGCACCAAGGTCGACGTACCAATAGGTGGTCAACGAGACGCTGGAACGGGACAGGTTGACCTCGGACGCTGTGGTGGCAGGGAGGAGCTTCGTCAGCGGTTCAGAGACCTGGACCACGCCCGACGCGACCTGGGAAGCGAGTGCTATTGCGGTGCCGGTCAGGCCCCATGCTCCGACAAGGGGATCGCGCCACAGCGCAGCCACGAGCGCAGTGACCCCTATGGCGATGCCCGCCAGCACTTCGCCCGCCATGATGGCAGGGGGCTGATTGAAGGCGTTTCCGAGGTCGACGTTCGTTACCTGGCCAGCGGTCGTGACGAGGTGGTAGCGGTCCCAGCTGGGCCAGAAGGCGGTCACTGCTGCGATCGCGGCGAGGACGGAGAGGGCCACGCGGACCGAGGTGGCGGCGGCCGGCCGTAGGGCTCGCTCGCCGGCCGGCTCGTAGGACAAGGAGGCCCCTTGGCCCCGGTCGCCAGCGTGGACCGGAAGCCTCAATGACCCCGGGCCGCTCGATGACCCCGGGCCGCTCGAAAGGACGGCGGCGCCC
>JAJZYO010000546.1 GCA_021798075.1 Actinomycetes bacterium | reverse complement strand
CGGGCCGAGGACCCTCGCTCCGACGCCCAGGCAGCGGCGCGCGCGGGCCACGTCCTCGGTGCCAACGCCCGGAACGAAGACCAGGTCGTCAAGGCGGCACCCGACCTCTACCCGCACCAATGGAGCTGGGACACGGCGTTCATTGCCATCGGGCTCGCCCAGATGGATGCTTCCTTGGCGGAGCGCAACCTCGACGCCCTCTTCGCCGGCCAGTGGGCCAACGGGATGGTCCCGCACATTGTGTTCGACCCCCACGCTCGGGACTACTTCCCCGGCCCGGAGCGGTGGGGGTGCGCGGCCCTGGCGGCATCGGCCCCCGAGCAACCGCGAACAAGCGGCATCTGCCAGCCACCCCTTCACGCCGTGGCGGCCAAGGCAGTGGTGGAGGCGGCTCGCCAGCAAGGGACCGCACAGGAAAACTCGGCGCGCGATTGGCTCGAGGGCTTCCACCCGAAGCTCGTCGCTTGGCACAGGTTCCTGGTGCGCGAGAGGGTGGACGCGAAAAGCGGCCTCGTCATGATCTTCCACGGCTGGGAAAGTGGCATGGACAATTCGCCGCGCTGGGACGCCCCTTACAATGCCGTCGAAGTGGGCGCCACACTGCCCCATTACCAAAGGCGTGACACCAGGCATGTGGCGGACCCCTCGATGCGGCCAACCGACCGTGAGTACGACCGTTACCTGTGGCTCGTGGAGGAGGCCAAGCAAGCGGGCTATGACCAGGCTGTGCTCGCGGAATCGTCCAGTTTCCGAGTTGGTGATGTTTTCTTCACGGCAATTTTCGCGGCCGCCAACGACGACTTGGCAGACCTGTCGGAACTGCTCGGGGCCGGGGGTGGAGACGAATTGCGCAACTGGGCCAGCCGGGCGCGAGAGGCCGTACAGCAAGTGGCCGACCCGAAGACCGGCCTCACTGCCGACTTGGACCTACGCACCGGGCAAAAACTGCAAACCGAGACGGTTGCCGGCTTCTCGCCGCTCATCGCCGGCGCCCCGTCGGCGATGCGGGAGAGCCTCCTCGCCGAGCTTTTTGGGCCGCGCTGGGCCGGGCACCCGGGGCTGCGCTGGCCACTCCCCCCGAGCACAAGCCCTGGCTCGGTCGATTTCCGCCCCCGCAGCTACTGGAGAGGCCCCGTCTGGCCATGTATGTCCTGGCTGCTCAGTTGGGCGCTCCGGCGCTCAGGGGAGCAAGATGCGGCAGAAGCCCTGCGCCTGGCAAGCCTAAAACAGCTGGAAGGCGTAGATTTCGCTGAATACTACGAGCCTTTCACGGGCACACCGCTCGGTAGCCTGCGCCAGTCCTGGACGGCCGCCGTCGCGCTGGAGTGGCTCTGTGGCCGGACAGCCCGCCCACGACAGGACCGTGAGCCTCCGGCGCACTGACTACCCAGGCGCCGTGGCGCATATCCAGGTCCCGTCCATTCTGAGAGTCGCCCCGGAGCCCGGTAGGCTTCGGTCATGGGCGTGGTCGGGTGGCTTCTCGAGGGCGACCCCGCCATCCGCTGGCAAGTGCTCGAGGATCTCACCGACGCCCCGCCAGAAGACGTGGCGGCCGAACGGGCCCGGGTAGAGCACGATGGCTGGGGAGCGCACCTCCTTTCGCTCCCAGGGCCAGACGGGCTTTGGGCCGGCGGCGCTTGCTTCCCGGCGGCCTATACCGGGGGTGAGCCGGGACAGCCGTGGACGGCCACCATGCACACACTGCAAACTCTGCAGATACTCGGGCTAGACCCGACGTCAGAGGCCGCCCGCCGGACAATCGCGCTCGTCGCCAAAAACGGACGCTGGGAAAACGCCGGGCCGAGCCGGTGGAACAGCCTCCGGGCGCTAAGGGTGCTCGAGTGGTGGGGCCAAGTGGCCTGACAAGACAACACTGGCGCCGAGCGTGGACCTGATCGCCGGTCCCGAGCGCTCCCGCCGGCTCGACCTGGCTGTCCTCGACAGCTGAGAGGACGGGCTCTTTGTTCAGGATGCCGGGGTGTAGTTGACTATCCAGCGGATGCCGTAGCGGTCGAGGATGACGCCCCAGTACGCGCCCCAAGGCATGTCGGCCATCGGGGACCCGAGTCCCGAGAGAGGAGTGGTCTAAAGAAATGTCGTCGCTTACGAGCCGAGCGCTTGAAGTCCCGGGCGCGCACCTGCACTACGAGGTGCAAGGCCGGGGACCTGTGCTCATGCTGATCGGCCACCCCATGGGCGTCGCAGGGTTTGGCGCTATCGCGCCACTGCTCGCCGAGGACTACACGGTCGTGACCTACGACCCCCGAGGCTTCGGCCTGAGCACGATCGACGACCCCGACCAGGAGGGCGAGCCGGACTTGCTGGCCGACGACGTCCGCCGGGTGCTGGAGGCGGTCGGGGACGGGCCCGCGCACGTGTTCGGCAGCAGCGGCGGCGCGGTGACCGGCCTCGCCCTGACCACCCACTACCCCGGCCACGTGCGGGCCCTCGTCGCCCACGAACCCCCACTCGCCCTGACCCTCCCGGACGCCGAGGAGGCTCGCGCGGGGATCCACGACATTTACGACACCTACCG
>JAJZYO010000545.1 GCA_021798075.1 Actinomycetes bacterium | reverse complement strand
GCTTGCACGAAGTGGGCGCCATATTCGGCTTGGAGGTCTCTCGGCTCGCCCGCTCGTCGGCGGACCTGTCCAGGCTGCTCGAGCTGGCCCGCCTGACCGACACGCTGGTGATCGACGCCGACGGGGCCTACGACCTCTCCGACATAAACGACAGGCTCGTCTTGGGCGTCAAGGGGACGATCGCCGAAACCGAGCTCCACATCCTGGCCAGCCGCCTGGACGAGTCCCGCCGGGCGGCCGCCGCACGTGGTGAGCTTCGCTGGGGGCTTCCGGCTGGCTACGTTCATGATGACGAAGGAGCGATAGTCCTCGACCCCGATGAAGAAGTCCAGGCGGCGGTGGCCGACCTCTTCGCAGCGTTCTTGGCAACGGGCTCGGCCTACGGGGTGGTCGGGGCCTTTGCCGGGCGCAAGTTCCCACGACGGCCGCACGGTGGCTCGGCCGAGCTGACCTGGGCGCCTCTCACCTACGACCGGGTACTGAAAGTCCTTGCCAACCCCACCTATGCCGGTGCCTACGCCTTCGGCCGGCACCGCTCCCGCCGCACCGTGACGGCCGACGGCAACCTCGGCACCCACACCGTTACCGTCCCTCGTCCCGAATGGGAGACCCTCATTTTGGGACACCATGAGGCCTACTTATCTTGGGAGCAGTTCTGCGCCAACCAAGCCCGCCTGGCCGCCAACTGCACCAACACCGGCCAGCGCCCTCCTCGCGAGGGCTCGGCGCTCTGCCAGGGGATAATCGTCTGTGGCGGCTGCGGCCGGCACATGGACGTCCACTACGTGAGCGGGCAGCCGCACTACGACTGCTCCCGGAGCCGCTCGGACCACACGAGGGCCCCGGCCTGCCGCTCCGTGCGGGCCGCCACCATCGACGAGCCCGTGGCCAGCTGCCTCCTCGGTGCCCTTTCCGGCGAGGAGGTCTCCCTCGCCCTCGCCGCTGCGGACGAGGTCACGGACCGGCGCGCCCGGCAGGTCCGAGCCGCCGAGCTCGCGCTGGAGCGCGCCCGCTACCGGTCCGGGCGGGCCGAGAGGGCGCTGTTGGCGGTCGAGCCCGAGAACAGGCTCGTAGCCCGCAACTTCGAAGCGCGCTTCGAGGCACGCTTGCGAGAGCTGGCCGAAGCCGAGGCTGCTCTGGCCGAAGCCAAGGCCACGACGGGCCCACTACCCGAGAGGGCGGAGCTCGAAGCTGCCGTTGCCAACCTGCCCACGCTCTGGTCCGCCCCCACTACGAGCGACCGCGACCGCAAACGCCTGCTCCGGGCCCTGGTCGCGGACGTCACCATGCTCCCCGACGCTGACCCGGGCAAGGTCCGTATCGGCGTGCGCTGGCACTCGGGCGGCACCGACGAGCTCGTCGCCGAGCGCGTCACGCAGATCTGCGAAGCGCGTCGGACGGCTCCAGCCACCGTGGAGCTCGCGCGACGGCTCGGCCCGACGACCGAGAACGCCGAGCTGGCACGTCGACTGAACGCCGCTGGCCACCGCACGGGGACTGGCCGGCCCTTCGATGCCGAAGCGGTCGGCATCCTGCGCCGCTCCTACGGCATCCCGGTCCCCGGTGTGCTCGAGCCGGACGAGACGACGGCTGCCGACATCGCGGAGCGGCTCGGGGTGTCCCACTCCACGGTGGTCTTGTGGGTGAAGGAGGGGCTACTCCAGGCACGGAGGACTGCGCAGCGCTACTGCATCACCTTCGACGCCGCCGCCGAAGCGGCCTGTCGCGCCCGGGTAGCCGCCTCGCCGCAGATCCACGAGCCCGACCACAAAGGGGCGACGCCCGAGGACCGCACCCCCACCCAAGTCGCCCGGCACCTCGGGGTGAGCACGGGCACCGTCTATACGTGGGCACGCAAAGGTTATGTGCCTGCACGGCGAGGCCCGGGCGGGCGCACCTACATCGCCTTCACCCCCGAGACCGAGGGAAACTGCTGGCACCTCGTGGCCGGTTCGCCCCAGCTGCCAGCCCCCGTCAAGGCCAAAGCGCTACAACATATATCAGGAGGAGCAATATGACGACACCATCACCGTGGTGTCGGCGCGGAGGCGGTTGGTCTTCAGCACCTTGTTATTAGCGGCCTTTTGGAGCAGCGCCTCGTTGAGCGCTTCGACCGCTGCGGGCCCGCAGCGCTTGGCTGTCTTCTTCAATGTCGAGTGGTCGGGGGCCCGTCCGAGGAGAGGCAGGTGGCAGAAGCGTCGCCAGCTGAGCGAGTCGGCGACCTCCCGGCAGAGGCTCTCGTAGCCGATGCGGTAGCGGTACTTCAGGTACGTCATCCGCAAGAAGGTCTCCATCGGGACGGACTTCCTGCCCATCCGGGGGTCGAAGTAGGGGCGGAACGGCTCGAAGAAGACGGGGTCGTCCAACAGCTCGTCGACCCTCGCTAGCTCCTCTGGCAGCGCCAGCTCCTCTTCTGGCAGGAGCGACTCCCACAAGCTCGGCCCGGGGCCGTATGCTCTGAACATTGGTGGCTCGAACTCCTTCCTATACAAGGGGTTTGAGCCATCATTGCAGCCCAGAGCCTTCATTTGGTGGATCCTAGGGACAGGC
>JAJZYO010000544.1 GCA_021798075.1 Actinomycetes bacterium | reverse complement strand
AGCACGAGGTGGGCGAGGATGCGCTCGACCTTGGGACGGGTCGCCCGGTAGTCGGTGGCGAAGCTCGGGCCGGCACAGCGCTCCCGCTGGGCTCCGGAGGAGCTCCTCGTGGGGGGAAATGGAGACCGTCCGCCCAGCTGCGGCCGTCGTGCAGGACGGGCGGAGCGGGCAGTTGCTGCACGCGCCGCCAAAGCAGGCGGTGCCGTCGCCGGCCTTGGCGAAGGAGATGGCGACGGTACTGCCGGCCGGGCACGTGAGCGCGCCGGCTGCCAAGTCGATACTGAAGCGGTCCTTGGGGAAGAGCCCTCCAGGGGCTAGGGGCGGCTGCACTTTCACCCGGGGGTCGATGCCGGCCTTGTCGAGGTAGCCAACAGCTCCGCCGCTTCTCTTACTTCGGACATCAGCCCACGGCCCTCCAATAGGGCCAAACAGGAGTAGGCGTCCTTGGCGCGGCTGTCGACAAGGCTCTTCGGGGCCTCTTCGTCGTCCCAGTCGACCCGTGGCTTGGCGGGGCTCGCATAGTCGTCACCGCTTTCGATGACAGCCCGCAACTCGGCCTCGAGCTCTGGGCCGGCGACTTTCAGCAACCCCCGCACGGCCGAGCGAACGAGCGTGAGGGTGTCCATGGTGGCGACGGCGTCGTAGAGGGGCGTGGGACCGAGGACACGCTTCGGCCCGACGAGCCCTGCCTGCTTGGCTGCCTCGACGGTCACCTCGAAGATGCGCCGGGACGCTCGGAGGCCTCCAGCCTGGCGCGCATGTCGACCACCACGGTGTGGGCGAAGCTCCCGAAGCCCCGCAGTCGTAGCCGCCGACGCCTGCCGCGTAGCGCCAGCGGGCGTCGAAGGCGTAGTGCTCGACGGCCTCCTGGCCAGACAGGCCGGCGAGGCGCTGGAGCACCATCACGACGGCCACCACAAAAGGGGGCACGCTGCGGCGCCCCTCGTCGGAGAAGAACTGGTCCGGGAAGAGCTTGTCGCGCTCGCGGTGCAAGACCGATTAGATCGAGCACTCGGCAAGGGGCTCTTCGCAGAAGCGGTCCAAGTCGTCGAGCCAGTTGCCTTGGCGGCTAGCCAGGCCGAGGCTCATAGCCCCGTCCCATCAAAGTGGGGAAGTGACACGCCTGTAATTCTCGCACGGTACCTGGGGTCGGCGCGAATTCCGGTGCCTGGTGGCTACCTCCCCCCGTTGCGACCGCCCCCCAGGGGGCGGTCGCGCCAGAGGAGGCAGCAGCCGCCTCGGTCTCGGGCTCAGCCTGGGCCGCTACTGGGGCCCAAAGCCGGTCGGCACCGACATGAAGGCGGCTGCCGTCAGCTGCGCGAAAGACACCAGCGCCCTGGGGCCGAGTAGCTCCCGCCGGTTGAGGACAGCAGGCTCGAGCCGCTCCGTCGGGGCGTCGGCCCGCCGGCGAGGCTACAAATTAGGCATGGAGCCATTGAGTACCAGCGCCTTGAGGGTGGCGAACGAGTTGCGCCGGCTCGGGATCGCAACCCAGGTGACGGAGATGCCCGCGAGCACCCGTACCGCCTCGGACGCGGCCATGGGCGTCGGCTGCGACATCGGCCAGATCGTGGAGTCCCTCGTGTTCAAGTCGAGCGAAACTGGGGAGCCCCTCCTCGTCCTCGTTTCTGGCGCTGACCGCGTCGATGAGGCGCGACTGGCGGAGGTCGCCGGCGGGAAAGTGGAACGGGCAGATGCCGGTTTCGTGCGTTCCCGGACCGGGTTCGCGATCGGCGGCGTGCCCCCACTCGGCCACAGCGAGGCCATCTCCACCTACGTAGACGAGCGGCTTCTCGCCTACGAGGTCGTGTGGGCGGCGGCTGGCACGCCGAACGCAGTGTTCCCCGTAAACCCGGGAGACCTGGTCCGTGCCACTTCAGCCACCGTCGTCTCCGTGTCCGCCTACAAGTAGCCCACAAAAAGGACCAGCCGCCCCTCCTTACACGCCGGCGTCGAGGAGGACGCCGACCGCCAGCGAGGAACCCGTGTACGGCACTGTCACTGTGCCGTCTGGGCCCACGTGGCGCCGCCTTCGGTAACCCGCCTCAAGGGGTCCTCGAAGACGTCCACCCCTCCCCGGTGGACGACCCAGTAGCACCCGTAGCCTGACGCCCCGTAAACCTGCGGCTTTACTTCGGTGTCCGCCGAAAAAGAAGTGTCTGCCACCTCGACCACGAGTGCCACGTCGCTCGGGTTCCAGCGAGTGAGCCGCCCCGTCGCACCGAGCCGAGCGACCGGAGACGCTCTCCGTCGCCCCACCCACACGTCAGGGCCAGGCACGGAACCGGCGGACGGTGGTGACGCCAGCGTCACCCGCCAGGCGTCGTCAGGGAGGGCGCGGGCCACATTGGCGGCGACCATGCCGTGACAATCCCCGATGGACACGGGCCATACCTCACCGCGCACGAGTTCGACGAGGGTGTCGCCGAAAGCCCCGGCCTCGCACGCCTTCATGAAGGACGCCTCGTCCCACTGCCATGTTTCGGCCGTGGCCACCACTAACGAGGGTGTCGCCGCCTCCCCCCGGCGCCACCTGAGGCGCCGGCCGCCTCACCAGCC
>JAJZYO010000543.1 GCA_021798075.1 Actinomycetes bacterium | reverse complement strand
CCCCGGGACGCGGTATATATCTTGGTCTGGCCGCCCTTCGTCACCGTCGTGAGGACCCCGCTCGCCCGTGTAAGGGCGCTCGCAGGCAGGCTCATGCGCCGGCCGGACTTGGTTTCCACGATGCCTTTCTGGTCGAGAAGGTAGAGGTCCCGGGTGAACTCCTGGATGGTGTAGTCGCGGCCCGCCCCCGGCAGGAGGGTGAGCACCTTGTGCAGATCGACAAGGCGGGCGGCCGAGCCCGGCCGCAACCGCTTGCCGGCCACGACCAGGTCGTACGCACCGGCAAGAGACTCGATGAACGCGTCGGCCCTAAATTTGGGGGGCCTTTGCTGGAGGGCGCCAAGTTGGCCCACCACGACCGAGGGCCTCACGCGGCGCTCCTTTTTCTTGTCGATCACCACGGCTGGGTCCGACGGCGAGACCTGCACTATCACGGGGTAGGAGAGTATGCGCTCGTCCGACTCGAAAGCCGCCACGCCGGCGTCTGCCGCCGCGGCCAGCAGCTCTTTCACATAGTTCCCCGAAGAAAACCATTCGGCGACGTCGAAGTTCCAGCCTTGACGGAGCCCCCGGGCCGCCTCGGTCGCCTGGTCGGCGAGGTCCACGGTGGCGTCCATGGCCTGCTGGAGGTCGCGCACCTGGCCATGGGCTGCCGCCGTTTTGGCCTTCTTCGCCGCCTTCAGGGCCGCACCGAGGGACTTTATGGCCCCGTCGGCATCGCGCTCGACAGCCTGCAGGGCCTCTTCGAGCGAACTCGGTTGGTCGTTCACTGTTATCTGCCTCCAGTTGCAATAGCTTGGAAATGGGTGGCCTTTTCGGCCATGTCTACCGGGGCGGCCTGGGCTGGCCCTCGCCTCACTTCGACCTCCAGGTCTCCGTTGCGGCTGAAGCCGAGGAGGACGGTGTCGTCGGGGCGCGCGCCCGCAGCCAGCACGACCGCCCGAAGGGGGCCTCGCAGCGCCTGCGGCGGCTCGTTGGCCAAGCTCACCGGGCCGTAACGGCTGGAGAAGGTCCGGCGCGACAGCGGCGCCAAGCCGAGCGCCTCCACGAGGCCCGCCGGCACGGGTGCTTCCAGGCCCTTTATGACACCCGCGTCCACCCGCACCCACAGCCAGACCCGCTCGGCGAGCACGCCCCCCTCGTCGGGCTCGGAGCTGACCGTGCCAGTCGCCGGGGTGGGCGGGCGCTTCTTCACCGCGGTCTTGCGGTCCACAGCCTTGCGGTCCACAGTCTTGCGGTCCTCGTGCTCCGGCCAGGCCGCCAGAGCCACTTCGCCCGTCGAGGAGCGCCTGAACCGGCGCTCGGCCATGGCGGCGTTGAGGGCCTTGGGGCCGACGACACGGCCCCCGGTGGCCAGGTCGGCAAGGACCTGGCCGGGGGCGCGAGGAGTGCCGTAGGCGTCGAGCAGGCGCTCGAGCACGTTGGCCAAAGAGCCGCTCACCGATACCGCCAGGTCGTGGACCACAACGGCGCCGTTCGCGCTGAGCCAGGCGACAAAGCTGGCGGGGCTCAGGCAAAGCTCGGCGAGCTCGGCTTCGAGGTCGACGAGGCGCCGAGTGCCTCCGTCCTCAGCCAAGGCCGCGCCGGTCCGGGCCAGCGCGGCCTTCGGGTCCGTGGCCACCCATCCCGGCCTGCCAGGCACGGCGACGTACGGCCCTGCGAGCCAGGCGAGCAGCGGTGCCGCCGGCGCCTCGTGGGCGCCAAGGCGGTCGAGCTCCTCTCTCAGCTGGACGGCTGGCGCCACACCGCCGAGGCGGCTCTGAAGCGCCGACACGAGCCCGGGCAGTGGCACGGGCGCCCCGGGCAGGGCACGCCGGACGCGCTCTTCGGCCCGCCGGACCAGCTTGTTGGCGTACCGGGTGGGGACGCCCTCGCGCTTGGCGACCTCGGCGAAGGTGGGCGTGTCGGCACTGAGCGACCAGGAGAGGAATAGCCGCTGGTCTCGGGGACCCCCGGCGGCTTCGATAAGGCACTGCGCCAGGCCGACCACGTCGAGCGCCCAGGGGGCGTGGGCCCGGAGAAGACGCTCCGTGGCGGCGCTCACCTCCGCCGGCGCTTCGCCGCTGCGCAGTTCGAGCAGCGCCTCGAGCACCCGTGCTCGACCGCTGCGCCGTTCATGGTCCAAGACGAGCCGCAGCTCGCCACCGAGCCTTCCTCCACCCACAGCCCCGACATTACTCACAGGGCTCCCGCCGGTCGCGGACCCCGGGGGATGATCGCCACCTCTTGCGCGAGCTCTCGGTAGAAGCGGGCCTCGCGCTCGTAAAACCCGTACTGCCTCATCGGGTCAGCCTGGAGGGAGGCGCCTGGGGACTCGAGGGCCGGGCTCGAAGGCCGCGAAGCGCCCCGGGGGCGGCTTCTGTGGGCGGACCATGGTTGGGCCCACGGCCTTCGGGGCGTGCTGTGGCCACACGCCGGCCGAAAACGGGCCTCGAGGCCGGAGCTTTTCGAACCCCGCGGCGCACAGCAACGGGGTCCTGCGACCGCATCCGGGGACACGGTAGAGGAAGGTCCGTAAAACTAGTGGACATGATCGCCGGCGGGGCACATCCACCAGAA
>JAJZYO010000542.1 GCA_021798075.1 Actinomycetes bacterium | reverse complement strand
GAGACCGGCATGCCGATCGTCATAGCGGACAACCCGCTCCAGTCCGTGGCGTTTGGCAGTGGGCAGTGCCTGGAGCAGCTCGGGGTGCTCTCGGACGTGCTCATGACGAGCTCGCGGTAAAGAGGTAGGCGCGTTTGGCTGGGAGCCGGCGCCCGCGGGGGCGGTTCCTCCTACTCCTCCTAGTGCTCCTCGGTCTGACGTTCGTGACGTTGAGCGAGCGGTCGAGCACCTCGCACTACTTCAACAAGGTCCGCTCGCTCGCGCGGGAGGTCGCCAACCCATTCCAGTCGGGCGTGCACGCGGCCTTGCAGCCTGTCGGGGACTTCATCTACGGCGCGCTCCAGTACCGTTCGCTTGAGGCCCAAAACCGTCAGCTCCGTCTGGAGCTGAAGCGTGGCGCAACGGCCTACGCCCAGTCCTTGAGCGCCGAGCAGCAGGCGGCTCAGGTGCTCAGCCAGGAGCACCTCACCTTCGTGCCCAACATCCCGAGCATAGCGGCGGAGGTGGTGCAGGTCGGGAGCTCCAATTACGAGGAGACCGTGCAGATCGACCGCGGCAGCGCCAACGGGGTTGCGGTTGGCCAGCCCGTTGTGTCGGCGGGCGGCCTGGTCGGGAGCGTCTCTCTCGTGTCGGCGCACCTCGCTACGGTGACCCTGATCGACGACCCGACCTCGGTCGTCGGGGTGCGAGACGTTCATAGCGGCGTCGTGGGGGCGGCCAAGGGCGAGGGCCTGGGGTTCAACCTCCAAGTCGAGGACCTGAACGTAGGCGACACAATCAAGCGCGGCGACCAGCTGGTCACTAGCGGGCTCACGCTCGAGGACTTTCCCGCCGGGATCCCCGTCGGCACCGTCACGTCGGTGTCCTCGGGGACGCTCACGCTCCAGGTGTCCCTGAAGCCCTTGGTCAACCTCTCCAACCTCCAGTTCGTGCGGGTATTGCTGTGGTCGCCTCAGGGGGGCTGATCCTGCTGGGGGCTCGGTAGTGCTTTCGCCCGGGGAGCGCACTGCCGCCAAGGTCCTTGCCTTGCTCTGCGTCGGCATACTCGCCCAGACGACCTTCGCGAGCGGGATGCGCGTGGACGGAGTGGCCCCGGACTTCATGATGCTGCTCGCCGTCTGTGCTGGCTTCTCCGGCGGCCCCGACAGGGGGGCGGTGGTCGGTTTCGGCGCGGGCCTCGCGAGCGACTTGTTCCTCCAGAGCACACCCTTTGGCCTCTCCGCTCTCGCTGCCTGCCTCGTCGGTTTTGCCGTGGGGTGGGGGAGGGCAAACATCCTCACTACCAGGTACCTGCTTGGGCCTTTTGTTGCTGCGGCAGGGACGGCCGTCGGCGTAGCGCTTTTCGTGGCCATCGGGTACATCGTCGGCCAGCAGCAACTCGCCGTTGGCGGTGAGGCCCACCTCGTCCAAGTGGCCTTTGTCGAGGCCGTTTATGCGGCGATTTTCTCGTTCCCCGCCATAGCGCTCATGAGTTGGGCGCTCGGAGTCCACTCCGACGTGGCGGCACCGGGTGAGCCCGCGCCCGTGGGCGGCGCGGCCGACGGCTCGCGGCGACGCTCTCGCGCGCCGCGCTCGCGCCGGCGGAGGAGGGCGACGCGGGCCACAGCGCCCGGGGCGCTACGGTGAGGAACCGGTGGCAAGTCCAGTAGCGCCGGGTGCAAATAGCCCGAGCTCCCTCCGGGTTCGCGCTCTTGCGGTGATGGTCGTGGTGGTGTGCTTGTTCGCCACGCTCATGGGGAGGCTCTGGTTCCTCCAAGTCGCAGAGGCCAACGTGCCGGCGATCCAGCAGGTCACCAGCCAGGGCCTGGAGACCGTCTACATCCCGGCTCCGAGGGGTGACATCTTCAGCCGCAATGGAGCGCTTCTCGCCGGCAACCACATCGAACAGGTTGTGGAGGTTCAGCCTGACGCCGTGACCGAACACCCCGCCATAGTCGGCGAGCTGGCTGCGGTGCTTGACACATCCGTCAAGCAGGTGAAGGCGGCCCTGGACAACCCCCAGTACTCCCCTTACCAGCCGGTGCCGGTGGCCACGGGGGTGCCCGCCTCCGTGGCGCTTTCGATCTCCGAAAACCAAAAGCTCCTGCCGGGCGTGACCGTGACAGCGGCCCCTGTCCGCTACTACCCCTACGGCTCCCTCACGGCAAACATCGTCGGCTACGTGACCCAGATCACGGGTAAGGAGTACAGCGCTGTAAAGGGCCAGATCTGCGCGAAGGGGGTGCCTTGCTACACGACGACGTCAGAGGTCGGCCAGGCGGGCGTCGAAGCGAGCATGGAGCAGTACCTGCGCGGCGTCCCCGGAAGGGAAGTGCTCGACGTAAATGCGCAGGGACAGGTGCTCGGGGTCGCGAGCTACACGCCGCCCGTGGCGGGTGACAACATCGTCCTTTCGATCTCGCTCGCCGACCAAAAAGCTGCGATGACCGCGCTCGCAGACTGGACCAAGGTCGCCCGGACCCAGCTCGGCGTTACGAGCGGCCACAACTACCGCTCGACTGGGGCGGCGATGGTCGTGGAAAACCCCCACAACGGCCAGCTCTTGGCGCTCGCTACGTAC
>JAJZYO010000007.1 GCA_021798075.1 Actinomycetes bacterium | reverse complement strand
CATCAATTACGTGACGGGCCACGGCATCTTCGAGGCAACCCATGGCACCGCCCCCAAGTACGCCGGGCAGGACAAGGTAAACCCGGGGTCGGTGCTCCTGTCGGGTGTGCTCATGCTCGAGCACATTGGTTGGCAGGAGGAGGCCGACGACATCGTGAGGGCGATGCAAGCGACGATCGCCGACAAGGTGGTCACCTACGACTTCGCCCGCCAGATGGAGGGGGCCAAAGAGGTAAAGACCTCCGAGTTCGCCGCCGCCATAATCGAGCGACTATAAGGTGGCGGCCATGTCAGCACTCTCGAGCGGGACGCCAGCGCGCCCGCTGAAGGTTGCGGTCACCGGGGCCGCCGGCCAGATCGCCTACAGCTTGCTCTTCCGGGTGGCCAGCGGGGCCATGCTCGGCCCGGACCAGCCGGTCGCGCTCCAACTCCTCGAGATCCCCGAGGCCCTCGGGGCTCTCCGCGGCGTGATGATGGAACTCGAAGACTGTGCCTTCCCACTGCTCACGGGGGTGACCACCTCAGCCGACGCCGAGGAAGCCTTCGGCGATGCGGACGTGGCCCTGCTGGTGGGGGCGAGGCCGCGCACCAAGGGCATGGAACGCCGTGACCTCCTCGAGTCCAACGGGAGCATCTTCAAGACCCAGGGCAAGGCGCTTGCCGCGGCCGCCAAGCGGAGCGTCCGGGTGCTCGTTGTCGGCAACCCGGCCAACACCAACTGCCTGGTCGCCGCCCACAATGCCGGCCAGGGCGCTTCCCCCCTGCCCCCTCAGTCCTTCGCCGCGATGACCCGCCTCGACCACAACCGGGCCGTGGCGCAGGTGGCAGCTCGCGCCGGCGCTGCCGTCAGCGACGTGAGCAACCTCGCCATATGGGGCAACCATTCGGCCACCCAGTACCCCGACGTTTTCCACGCCAGGGTCGAAGGCCGGCCCGCACTCGACGCCGTGGGCGGGCTGGACTGGGTCGAAAAGGAGCTGATCCCCACCGTGCAACAACGTGGGGCGGCCGTCATCGAGGCCCGGGGGGCGTCCTCCGCCGCGTCGGCGGCCAACGCGGCCATCGACACCGTCCGCGACTGGGCGCTCGGCACGGCCGAGGGTGGGTGGACGTCGATGGCGGTCTGGTCCGAAGGCGCGTACGGGGTCCCCGCTGGGATCTTTTCCTCCGTGCCCGTGACGGCGGGCGGGTGGTCTTACCGGGTTGTCGAAGGCTTGGAAGTCAACGACTTCTCCCGCCAGCGCATCGAACGGAGCACCGCCGAACTGGTCGAAGAGCGCGACGCGGTCGCGGCCCTCGAGCTGCTCACCTAGTGAGCCTGGGAGGCTAGTGGGCTAAGGCCGGCGGGCTGACCAGGCCCAACTGGTGGAGGTAAGAGAGCTTGCGCTCGATGGCCGCCCGCCAGGCGGCCAGATCACTGTCGAAGTGGGCCCGGTCGCCGTCCTCGTAAGCGTGCTCGAGGTCGTCGAAGGCCTCGTCCTCGGCGTCCAGCAGGGCGCGGTACTTGGCGAGGAAATGGTCGTCCACCACGTCACAGAGCATCTTGCGCTGCACCTCCATGGGCAGGAGCTGGGTCGGGGTTAGATATCCACTATCCCGCCTAGGCGCCCCTCGCGCAACCCTTCAAAAAAGTTCTTCGCATATCCTCAGGGCCTTCGGGCCATCCCGAGACTGGTCAGGGCAGGGATGGCTCGAGACTGCAAGCGGTGACCCGCAGGTTGGCGGTGAACTGGTCGGCGAAGGAGGCCCAACGATCTGCTTGTTGACGAGCGCGTGCAGCCGCGGCTGTGGCGCGCGAGCCGAGCTTGCGCGACGAGACCTGGCCGCCATCCCGCACGGGACGACCGATCCTCGCCGCGTAGCGCCGCTCGAAGTCGGTGAAGTGACGCCACGCCCCGAGCCACTCGATCACGGTCGCGCTGGCCAGCTGCGAGACGCGCAGCGAAGAGAGCCGGGTGCGGAGCCGGTCGACCTCGGTGGCCGCAGCCGCGACGGCGGGCCCGTTGACGCCCCTGGCCAGCACCTCGCGGTACTTGGGCAGGACGGCATGGCAGTCCGCGTTGGCCAGGGTGGCGAAGTGAGAGTCAGTTCGGGCGGTCGCCCGCTGGACGGCCATCTCATGCCTGGCGTAGGGCGACATGAAGGCCACGCTCGACACGACCACGGCCACCGCCACGAGCACCAGGCAAACCAGCGCGAGGAGCGGTCGCCGGGCCGGGCCGCCCTTGGCCGTGGGTTGGGGCCGAGCAGCCCACCCCGTGCTGGCGACCCCGCTGCTGCCCCGGCGGTGCCAGGCCACGATGGGTGGGTGCCCACGCCAAGCGAGCCACTCGCGCGACCACGCCCCGCTGGCCACGGGCTGGCGTAGCTCCCGCGGGTGGACCGGCCCCTCGATGGAGCGGTCGAAGTCCTCGCAGCCCACCTCCAGGGCCTCGGCCCGCGACGCCCAAGGTGGCTGCCTCCTCGCCCTGCCCGTCCAAGACGTCCCGTCCCAGTAACGCAGCTTCCGCGGGTCGTCAGGGTCCCTGTACCAACCTGGCCTCTCGTGCGGGTAGACAGCCATCCCGTTCAGAACCCGCTTAGAACGTCGTGGCCGCCCGCAGTGCAGGCGGCAGGAGGTCGAGACCGGCCAGGTGACCGGCCAAGGTGTACAGAGCCGAGGCGTCGCCCGAGACCTTGGCCCGGCCCGAAGCCAAGGCGTCGGCAGCCGACAGCTGGCCCGAGGCGATGCCGGCGGCGGTCTCGTAGTCGGTGGCCAGGCGCAGTTCGGGCGGCCAAGCACCCTCCCCCGCGGCCACAGCATGGACCTGCTCCCCCTCCACCACCAATTGGTAACGTAGCTCGCCTTCCGCCAGTCCGGCGACCGCGACCTCGACTACCAAGTCGGGCCGGCGGGGCGCCGTACCGGCCGGGCCGGCGCCTTGCTCGGCGAGCTCTGCGAACCACTCCGGCGAAAGGAACCGGGCCACCCCGACAGATCTACCAGCGCCCAGGCTCTACTACCAGAGGGTTACCCGGCTTTCGTAGCTGTTGGTAGAAACGACCTCGCCGGCGCGCCAGAGGACAAGCTGGAGGCGCAGCCAATTCGAGCCGGCAGTCTCATCCTGGGCCGCGCCAGGACCGCCAGAGGAGCGATCGCCTCGCTCCCCGCCGGCACCCGCGCCTTTCCCGTCTAGCTCCGCCCGGGAGGGCAGCGTGACAACGAAGCGGCCGACGAAGCGGCAAGACGCCTTCGGCGCGCGACCGGCGAAGCGCGACATGGTGCCTCCCCCGGGCCAGGTCGCACGCGCCTCGAAGACGAGGTCTTCTTGGTCCTCCGAGAGGTCATTGACCACGTGCAGGTCGAAGGCAGCCCTGGTCCCGGCCGGGTAGGCGGGCGCCGGCCAGCTGGCGACGGCGAGCAACGGTGAGCACGCCCCCGCGAGGGCGAGCCACGCCGCCTTGGGCCGGCGGTCGTGGCCGAGCAGGGAACAGCTCACCGCCGGCTGCGTGTCGTTCAGGCGGTGGACGCAAAAGCCGCCTGCCGGGTGGGAGCGCAGCCGGCGGAGGGCTTCCGCGCCAGAGCGCACCAGTTGCGCCTGAGCCCGTTGGGTGGCCTCGCGCCAGGCCTCGAAGCTGGCATAAGAGGCGGGGGGAAAGCGGCCCAGGAGCTCGGCCCGGTCCAAGCCGAAGTGGCCCTCCAGCTGCTCCCAGTCGAGCTCGGGCCAGCGCGCCGGCGTCATGAAGGAAGCCTCTTCGGGCACCGCGGTCGCGGCGCGCAAGGCCACGAACCGTACGGCCGACGGCCACAGCGATGCCATCCGGAGCAGGCCGGCCGCGTTGGCTGGCCTCGGAACGAGCCGGCTGAAGCCGGCGGTGCCCGGGTGAACGAGGGCTGGGCGAGACCTGTCCGCCCGGTCGAAGGCTCGCCGGACGGCGGCGTCCGCCAGCCACGAGCCGGGGGCACCAGCGACCGCGCGGGACAGCACCCGTAACGCCGGCGCGATGCCCTGCTTGCCCTGGGACAGGTAGTCGGCGCCGGCGGACCAGGCGACCACCGAGGGGTGGTGGCCGAGCAACCCAACCGCCTTGTGGGCCTGGCGGACCGCTTGGCGGCGCGCCACCCACCGGCTCGCTCGGTTCGAAGGCAAGTCTTGCCAGAGCAGCAGGCCCGCCCCGTCGGCGGCGTCGTAGAGCTCGCTGCGGCCCACGTGGTCGTGCACCCTCAGCAGGTTGAGCCCGGCCTCGAGGGCGAGACCCACCTCACGGGCTATTTCCGGCCGGGTCGCGCCTGCGGGGTCGCGCCTCGTGGGCACCAAGTCAGCGCCCCGGAGGAACACCCTCTCGCCGTTCACCTGCCACGACATCTGGCCCATGCGCACCTGACGGAGCCCGGTGCGAAGCACCCGGGAGTCGCTAGGCCCACCGCCCGCTTCGACTCTCACGGCCACCTCGTACAGGCGTTGGCCCCCAAGGCCGGCGGGCCACCAAAGCTCGGGTGAGGGAATTTCCAGGTGCCAGCTGGCCCGGTTGTGCCCAGCGATGAGGGGGAGCCGCTTCGTGGCGCTCGCGACGACCGCCCCGCTCGGGCCGGCTGGCCCGTTCCCCGTGACGAGCCAGGCTTCGCTCACGACCTCGGCACTGCCCCGCAAAGCGCTGTCGAAGACGGCCGACAGCTGGAGCACCGCCCGCCTCTTGGTCGCCTCGGGACAGGCCAGCCTGAGCGAAGCGATGTGGACCGGCCCGGTCGTGGCGAGGCGCACGGGTGCCCAGATGCCACCTGGGTTGTAGGCGGGGTCGATGCAACCGGGGTCGGCCCAAGACCCGAGCAGTGCCCTCCCGGCGTCGCGCCCCGCCGGGCTCGACACCTCGATCGCGGCCAGGTGCTCGCGGCGGGCGCCGATCAAGCTGGTGACCTCGAACTCGTGGGGAAAGAAGTAGCCCTCGGTGTCGCCCAGGTAGGACCCGTCCAGCCACACGTCGGACTGGTAGAACACGCCCTCCATGACGAGCCACGCTCTCTCCCCGGCCGAGAGGGGGGCGGCGTCGAAGCTCCGCCGGTACAGCACGGGACCGTCCGAGCCGGCGAAGGCCGGCTCCTGCCTCCAGTGGCCCGGCACCGAAAGGGCGTGCCAGCAGCTGTCGTCGAACTCGGGGGCGGGGAAGCTCCGGCGGAGGGCCTCCTCCGAGGGCATGGCGGCCCAGCGCCCGCCCAGGTCCTGGCCCGGCGCCCCCATCAGCAAGGCTCCTGGCCAAGCCGCTGGGGGTCGCAAAACCAGCAGCGGCGGCTATAAAGGAAACGGTTGAGCACCCTCGGCAATCCCCTGCCCGCGACGCTAGGCGAGCTGCGCGCCTCCGGTTGGCGCTCCCGGCCCGTGAAAGAAGAAGTGAGGGCCAACGCGGCGGCCCGCATCGCGGCGAGGAAGCCCGTCGTCGAAGGCCTCGTCGGCTACGACTCGACGGTGCTGCCCGCCCTGGAGAACGCCCTCATAGCCAGGCACGACATCATCTTCCTGGGCGAGCGGGGCCAAGCCAAGACCAGGCTGATGCGCGGCCTGGTGGACCTCTTGGACGAGGTCCTCCCCGTGGTCGCGGGTTCGGAGATCCTGGACGACCCCTACCACCCGGTCTCCCGCTACGCGCGGGAACTGGTGGCCGAGAAAGGCGACGACTGCCCTGTCGAGTGGGTGGGTAGGCACCAGCGCTTCGGTGAGAAGCTCGCCACCCCGGACACTTCGATCGCCGACCTGATCGGGGAGGTCGACCCGGTGAAGGTCGCCGAGGGTCGCTACCTCTCCGACGAGCTCACGTTGCACTACGGGCTCGTCCCCCGGACCAACCGTGGGATCTTCGCTATCAACGAGCTACCCGACCTGGCGGAGCGCATCCAGGTCGGCCTGCTCAACGTGCTCGAAGAGCGTGACGTGCAGATCCGCGGCTACAAGATCCGCCTTCCCTTGGACGTGATGCTCGTGGCCTCGGCCAACCCTGAGGACTACACGAGCAGGGGGCGGATCATCACCCCGCTGAAAGACCGCTTCGGCGCCCAGATCCGCACCCACTACCCGCTCGACACCTCCACCGAGGTCGAGGTCATCGCCCAAGAGGCAGAGGTGGCCGGGATGGACGGGGTGAAGCTCGACGTGCCTGGGTACATGGCCGAGGTGGTCGCCCAGCTCTCCCAGTTCGCCCGCCAAAGCCCCCAGGTCAACCAGCGCTCGGGCGTGTCGGTGCGCCTGGGCGTGGCCAACTACGAGACCCTCGCCGCCGCTGCCCTACGCCGGGCGCTCCGTCTGGGAGAGGCCGAGGCGGTGCCGCGGGTGAGCGACCTCCCCGCTCTCGTCTCCTCCAGCGCCGGCAAGATCGAGCTCGACAGCCTGGACGACGGGGGGGAAGACGACCTGGTGGCGCGGCTCTACCGCCAGGCCGTGCTCGGGGTCTTCAGGGCCCGGGTCGACCCTGCGGAGCTGGCGCAGGCTGTCGCCGAGCTGGACGACGGCTCGAGCGTCGAAGTGGGCGACGACGTCGCCTCCTCGGATTACGTCGAAGTCCTCGCGAAGCACCCCGGCCTGCGCCTGCCTGCAGGCAAGCTGGCCGGCTCCGAGAGCCCGCCGGCGCTCGCCTCCGCCGTGGAACTGGTCCTGGAGGGCCTCCACCTCTCCAAGCGGCTCAACAAGTACGTCCGCGACGGGGTCACGAGCTACCAGGCGCGCTCGAGGCAGTAGCACCGTGGCCCGAGCGAGCTACTCCCGCTGGGACGGCAGCCAGCAGGTCGGCGACATGACCGGCGACGACGTCCTCAGGCGTCTCTCCGAGGAACTGCTCGAGCACGGCGACGTCGACCAGGCCCTGCGCAGGCTCATGCAGCGCGGCTTCGTGGACAGTACGGGCCGGCAGGTGAAGGGGCTGCGCGAACTGCTCGAACGGGTGCGGGCGAGGCGGGCCGAGCTCGCCAAGGACGCCTTTTCCAGGATGCAGCAAGCCCTCTCCAACCTGCGCCCAGAAGACCTTGCCCGGATGCGGGAGATGCTCGGCGAACTCAACTCCCTGGCCGAGCGGCGCGAGGCGGGAGAAGACGTGCAGGCGGACTTTGAGCGCTTCATGGAAAACTACGGCGACCTCGTGCCCGGCCGTCCAGAGACCCTGGACGAGCTCCTCGAGGCCATGGCGCGCCAAGCGGCTGCCGCAGGGGCGCTCATCGGGTCCCTCTCGCCCGAACAACGCGCCAAGCTGGACGAGCTCTCTGAGGCACTGCTCGAGTCCGAACAGGGCCTGCTCGGTGAACTCGCCCGGCTCGCCGCTCACCTGGGCGCGACTTCGATGTTCGGGGACTTCCCGGACATGGCCCTTGGCCTCGGCCCCGCCAGCGCCGCCGTCGCGGACTTGTCCGACATCACCCAGCTCGAGCAGCTCCTCGCTGGCGCTCCGAGCCCTGGCGCCCTCGCCGAAGTGGACATTGCCAGGGCGAAAGAGCTCCTCGGGACCGACGACGCGAGTTCGCTCGAAGTCCTCGGGCGCGTCGCCCGCCAACTTCGCGAGTCCGGCCTAGTCGAGCAGAAGGAGGGCCGCCTGCGGCTCACCCCGAGAGGGCTCCGTCGCATCGGCGACCAGGCCCTGGCCGACCTCTACGCACGCCTCGCCCCCTACCGCTCCGGCCAGCACCCCTTGGCGCGCCCCGGCCTCGGCCACGAACGCGCCGGGGAAACCAAGGCCTACGAATGGGGCGACCCCTTCAACCTGTCGATAGAGCGGACCGTACGCAACGCGCTCGCCCGGCGCGGGCCCGGCACCCCGGTCGAGCTCTCGCCGGTCGACTTCGAAGTCGAGCGCACCGAAGCGCTCACCCGCTCTGCCACCGTGATAATGCTCGACCTGTCGCTCTCCATGCCCATGAGAGGTAATTTCGTCGCGGCCAAGAAAATGGCGATGGCGCTCCACGCCTTGATATCCGGCCGGTTCCCTTCGGACTACCTCGGGATCGTGGGCTTCGCCCGCTACGCCCGCCAGATCTCCTTCCGGGACCTGCCCGAGGTTTCCTGGGACTACGACTGGGGGACCAACATCCAACACGGGCTCTCCCTGTCCCGCAAACTGCTGGCCCGGCAACGAGGTACGAAGCAGGTGATAATGGTCACCGACGGAGAGCCGACGGCGCACTGGCCCGCCGGCGCGCCCGCGCCGGTCTTTGCCTACCCGCCGACCCAAGATACCGTCGACGCGACCTTGGTCGAAGTTGCACGCTGTACTCGGGAAAACATCCGCATAAACACCTTCGCCCTCGACCCGACCGGGCACTTGCGCCGTTTCGTCGAGCAGCTCGCCCGCCTCAACAAGGGCAAGGCATTTTTCACGACGCCGAGCACGCTTGGCGATTACGTGCTCTCGGACTTCTTGGAGGGCAAAAGGACCACCCGCGCCAGGCGCGGGCGCCGCCCGGCCTGAGACGAGGCGCGGCGCCCACCGGCCCCACGGGCCAGACCTAAGCGGCGGCCGCCCTTGCACTGGCCGCCCGGATGCGGCAGAATGACACTGATGTAGTTACGCTTCAGTAGTTACATCATCTGCCATAACGCTGCGGGCGGGCCGTCCGGCCGCAGCGGTCCGGACCCAACAACAAGCGAGGGAGCTGCCGGTGACAGACATCGTGCGCTTTTTGCGCCTACCGGCCGATTACCAGGGGTCCCGCTGGGAAGCAGGACCGCCGACGTGGCAAAGGTACGCCAACTGCCTCGGGGTCGACCCAGATCTCTTCTTCCCGGAGAGGGGCGGTTCGACCCGCGAGGCCAAGGAGGTCTGCCGTGGCTGCGTCGTGCGCGAGGAGTGCCTGCAGTACGCCTTGGACAATTCGGAGAAGTTCGGCATCTGGGGTGGCCTGTCCGAGCGCGAGCGGCGCCGCCTCCGCCGAGGGAGGAACGGCGCCCCTTACAGGGTGAGCCAGGCTTCCTAAACGCCTACAGCCAGGGCCTGCAGGCCGCGGGACTTCCCCCAGCGAGGCACGTCCAGGCGTGCCTCGCCGCCCGCCTTACCCCGGCGGCCCTGGTTCGCGTGGTGGGCGTAGACGGGCGGCCGCCTCGGTGCCGCTTCGGCGCCCACTCCGCTCTGATAGGCGTGCCTCGATCGTGAGGTTTGCCGACAGGCCGAGCTCGGCCCAGCGGTCCTCGGCGGTGGCGGCCAGCACCGTCCTCGGCACGAGACCGACGACCTCGCCCCGGCTGACCCGGGCCCATCGGCTCACTTCGTCCCACACCTCCGCCGGGCCCACTTGGAGCGGTCGGATGAGGTTGCACGAAACCTGGAAGTAGGCCCCCACCTGGAAGGCGAGCGCCCGCACCTCCGGCGCGCGCAACCTGGCCACGATCGCCTTCGCCTCCTTCAGGCCGACCTCCTCTGCCATCCACAGGTTGTAGGCCACCATGAGAGGCCGCCACCCGGCCGCCACCGACCCGGCCGTCGGGTGAGGAGCCGGCGGGCCGAGATCAGGGGCCAGATGCCTCCAGGCCGCCCGCCTGACGTCGGGCAGCGAACGTTCCGGTCCGTAGAGGAACACAGGGAGGCCGAGCTCGCGGGCAGCCCACGCGGCAAAGGAGTCGCGGGCAGCTACGGCGGCCATGGCCGCCCGGCCCCCGGGCCTGGCGTCCCGGACCGGCCACCCTTCCAGGCCGACAAAGGGGACGACGTCGAGCACGCCGAAGCGCGGGTGCACCCCGCGGTGTCGGCTCAGGTCCAACTGGCACACCGTGACGCGCGCCAGTTCCCGCACCGCCGGCTCCACCTCGCCAGGGGGACCGGCCAGGGTGAGCACGCTGCGGTTGTGATGGACGTCGCTGTGCACGTCGAGTAGGCACGGCCCGCACGACCCCGCGAGCAGGGCGAGTACGCCCTGGTCGCGACCCTCGCTCACGTTGACCACACACTCGAGCAGGCCGGTCGTACGAAGGTGGGCCGTCCGCCCAACGACCCTGCTACTCACGGCGGCCCACTGGAGGGCGGCCCACTGGAGGGCGGCCCACTGGAGGAAGCCCGTGCCCCGCCCGCCCAGATTGCCCGCTACACAGGACCGGTCGCACGGCGGCTACGATATTGGTCGTTGGCCCTGTTGTCAGGAGGTGGGCTGTGCTCGCATACGCATTTGGTTCGGACTGGATCTGGGTTCTCCTGGTGGTTGTGGTGCTGTTCGGGGGGAGCCAGCTACCGAAGCTGGCAAAGAACGCCGGCGAGGCGATGAAGGAGTTCCGCAAGGCCCACGACGAGGCCTCCGACACCGCCCAGCACGTTGCTTCGCAACCAGCGGAGCCGCCGGCGGTCACGTCCGGTCCCGCCCCCCAGGTGGCAGTCCAGCCTAGTGCGACCGCCCCGTCGGTCCCCCAGGCGTCGCCGCAGCCCGCGGTGAGCGCCCCAGCTTCCTCGGGCCCGGCCGAGCAGGTGACGCTCAGCCGTTCCGAGCTGGACGCGCTCCTGGCCGTGGCCAGGGAGAGGGCGGCACACGCGAGCGAAAAGCCCGAGAGCTGACCCACACCAACCCCTCTGCGGGGCTGGACAGCTGCTCTCCGTGGTTTAACGGCTGCTCTGCAGGGCTGAGCGACCAGGTTTAGAAGTCGCGGCCGCTCCTGCGCCCTGCGCTAAGCGCACCGGCCAAGCGGCCCGGCTGCGTGTCGCCGGGGCCGTCCGTGGCCCTCAGTGGCGGACGGGGAGTTTGGAAGGAGTCGGAGCAGCCGGCCTGGGCTCGGCGGCCCCGTTGGGCACGGGGGCACCAGCCGAGCGGACCGGTATGCTCTTGCGGCTGCGTGCGATCCGCCGGCGCTCGCGCTCGCTGGCCCCTCCCCACACCCCGTGCTCGATGTGGTTTTCCAGGGCGTACTCGAGGCAAGGCGCCTTCACGGGGCACTCGGCACAGTAGCGGCGGGCAACTTCTACCCCCACCCCGTCGCTGGGGAAGAAGATCTCGGGCGGCAAATCACGGCAGCGCCCCTGCACCATCCACGATGTGTCCAAGTTGACCTCCGTCAACGCTTCACCTTCCACCGGGCTGGGAGATACGCCCCGATCTATTCATACGCTTCCCACCTACGTAGAGGTTCACGCTCAGCTCGTTGCCTAGTAGCCTAGAGCTTCCTAGACCCAAAGTAGGACGACGTCAAGGCAGGCTCACATGATCTTGACATTTTGCTCAACATGGGGGACCATGGGGGTGACCATGATCGAGCTGCCCTCCGACATCCTCCTCCTTAGCCCTTAGGCGAGCTCCCCGCCCGGTGCTCGCCGAGACCTCCTGTGCCGCTGGCCAGGAGGTTTTTTCATCTTCACGAATACCCTAGAAAGGCTGCAGATGCCGGCACCCGCCAAGTCGACCACCCAGATGCCCTACTACAAGTACCGCCCGACACTACCTCTCGTGCTCGCCGACCGCACTTGGCCCTCCCGTCAGCTCGCAACCGCCCCGACCTGGTGCAGCGTGGACCTCCGGGACGGCAACCAGGCTCTCGTCGAGCCGATGGACCCGCCCCGCAAGCTCGAGCTCTTCAGGGCCCTCATCGACATCGGGGTAAAGGAGATCGAGGTGGGCTTTCCTTCCGCCTCCGCCCCGGACTTCGACTTCGTGCGCCAGCTCATCGAAGAAGACCTGGTCCCAGAGGACGTTTCCATCCAGGTCCTCGTCCAGTGCCGCCAGGAGCTCATCGAGCGCACGTTCGAGGCCCTGAAGGGGGCCCACCGGGCCATCGTCCACTTCTACAACTCGACCTCCGAGCTGCAGCGCCGGGTCGTGTTCCGCCAGGACAAGGCGGGCATCGTCGACATCGCCACCAGTGCTGCGAGCCTCTGCCGCCAGCTCGAGGGCTCCCTCGCCGGCACCAAACTGCGCTACGAGTACTCGCCGGAGAGCTTCACCGGCACCGAGCCCGAATTCGCCCTCGAGATATGCGAGGCCGTGGCGCAGGTCATCGAGCCCACGCCCGAGCGGCCCCTCATCCTCAACCTGCCCTCCACGGTGGAGTGCTACACGCCCAACGTCTTCGCAGACGTGATCGAATGGTTCGGCCGTCACCTGCAAGACCGCCAGTCGGTCGTCCTGTCCGTGCACCCCCACAACGACCGGGGCACTGGGGTGGCGGCGGCGGAACTCGCCCTCCTCGCCGGGGCGGACCGCCTCGAAGGGACCCTCTTCGGCAACGGGGAGCGCACAGGCAACCTCGACATCGCGACTGTCGCCCTCAACCTGTTCTCCCAGGGGGTAGACCCCGGCCTCGACTTCCACGACATAGAGGCGATAAGGCGCGTCGTCGAGCGCTGCACGCGCATGCCCGTCCACCCCCGGCACCCTTACGTGGGGGACCTCGTGTACACCGCCTTCTCGGGCAGCCACCAAGACGCCATCAAAAAAGGCATGGACGCCCTGCCGGCGGGCTACGACAAGTGGGAGGTCCCCTACCTGCCGATCGACCCCAAGGACACAGGCAGGACCTACGAAGCGATCATCCGCGTCAACAGCCAGTCCGGAAAGGGGGGGGTGGCCTACGTGATGGTCACCGAGCACGGCCTCGACCTTCCCCGCCGGCTCCAAGTCGAGTTCTCCAGGGAAGTGCAGGCCGTGACCGAAGCGACGGGCACGGAGATCAGGCCGGCCGAGATGTGGGGCGTCTTCGAGAAGACCTACCTGTCAAAAGAGGGCGCCTTGTGCCTGCTCGGGGCCGAGGTGACGGCGGAGCGGGCGGGCGAGCCCCACTCGACGGCCCTTCGCGCCCAGCTCCTCGTCGACGGCGAGCACCGGACGGTTTCGGGCAAGGGCAACGGTCCCATCGACGCGCTCATCGACGCCCTGGGTGAGGTGGGAGTGAAGATGGCTGTCCTCGACTTCCACGAGCATGCGCTCACCTCTGGCAGCGGCGCCTCGGCTGTCGCCTACGTGGAGGCCGAGTCGGGCGGGACTGTCGTCTGGGGTGTCGGGATCGACTCGAGCATCCTCGACGCCTCGCTCCAGGCCACCGTCAGTGCGGCCAACCGGCTCCTAACCGCCTCCTCGCCCGCCGGCCCCACTAAGTAAGCTCGACTTACATGTCCAGCCAGCAACCCGAGCCGTCTGGCCCGCCGCGGGGCCACGTCAGGGTCGTCTACCTCGGCCCCGTCGCACCGCACTGGAGGGTCGACTCGGACTTCGGGGAGCGCAACCTGATCGAAGACCTCCGTCAGCGCATCTTGGCCCGCCTGCTCCTGTTGCCACCCCACGACCCTCAGTTCCGCCGCAACAGGGAGCGCATCATCCGGGATGCCGAGCGCGAAAACGTGCTACTCGAGTGGGATCTCGGCGTCCCTGAAGATGAGGGGGACGAGTTCATGGTCACGGGGGAGAGCTAAGGGGGAGGGCCCCACGGCGAGGCGGCGTGCTCGTCTGCGCTCGGCGCACTGGCGGGCGATATCAGGCCAACCACTGGGCTTGCCAGGCCGTTTGTCACCGCCCCTTCGCGGTAGCGTGATGCGCATGTCACAAGGCCCCGCGACAGTCGCCACCGGCGCGAGCCGAGACGACGCCGCGGGCCCGGCGCTCGTCGCTGCCCCCGACCTACCCGAGCGCGCCGGCGTGAGGCGCTACATCAACCGCGAGCTGTCGGTCCTCGAGTTCAACCGCCGCGTGCTGGCCCTGGCCGAGTCCCCCGCCCAGCCGCTTCTCGAGCGGGCCAAGTTCCTGGCCATTTTCTCCAGCAATTTGGACGAGTTTTTCCAGGTGCGGGTTGCCGGCCTGAAGGACCAGATGGCGGCCGGGCTGTCGGGCACCGCGCCCGAGGGCTCACCGGTTTCCGACCAGCTACGGGCGATCAGGGGCGAGGTCGAAAAGATGCTCGTGCGCCGCTCGGAGATCTATAGCACCTCCCTCGTACCTGAGCTGGCGGCCACGGGCATCCGCCTGGTCCCGTGGGGCTCGCTCGGGAAGGCCGACGTGGCCTACGCAGAGTCCTTGTTCGAGTCGCAGATGTTCCCTGTGCTCACGCCGCTGGCGGTCGACCCGGGCCACCCGTTCCCTTACATATCCAACCTGTCGCTCAACCTCGCCGTCATGGTGCGCGACCCCCGGCGGGGCGAGCGCCGCTTTGCCAGGATCAAGATCCCGCCGCTCCTGCCCGGCGTCGTCGGCCTGCCTGACGGCGAGCGCTTCGTCGCCATAGAGGAAGTGATCGGTGCGTTCCTGCCCGAGCTGTTCCCCGGCATGGAGATCGAGAGCTGCCACGCCTTCCGGGTCATCCGTAACGCGGACCTTACCTTGGCCGAAGAAGAGGCCGACGACCTACTCGAAGCGGTCGAGATGGAGCTGCGCCGGCGCCGCTTCGGGCGGGCGGTGTGCTTGGAGGTGGACTCGTCTTTCGACCCCGAGGTGCGGGATCTGCTCGCCCGCGAGCTCGACCTGCACGCCGAGGACGTCTACCAGACCGAGGGCCTCCTCGACTATGGGCGGCTCTGGGCGCTCCACGACCTGGACCGCCCTGACCTGAAAGACGAACCCTTCTCGCCGGTGACGCCGGCGCGCCTGCTACCCGTGGACAGCGAGCCACCCGACATCTTCGCCGCCATCGCAAGCGACGACATCGTAGTCCACCACCCCTACGAGAGCTTCGCCACGTCGACCGAGGCCTTCATCCAAAGCGCCGCGGACGATCCCAACGTGCTCGCCATAAAGCAGACCCTGTACCGGACTTCGGGCGACAGCCCGGTCGTGACCGCTCTCATACGTGCGGCAGAGAAGGGCAAGCAGGTGGCCGCCCTGGTCGAGTTGAAGGCGAGGGGAGACGAGGCCGCCAACATCGGTTGGGCGAAAGCGCTGGAGCAAGTGGGCGTGCACGTCGTCTACGGGCTGATCGGCCTCAAGACGCATGCAAAGGTCGCCCTCGTCGTACGCGAAGAGCCGGGAGGCATCCGCCGCTACTGCCACATCGGCACGGGCAACTACAACTCCTCTACGGCCCGCCTCTACGAAGACATCGGCATCTTGACGGCATCGCCAGCCCTCGGCGAGGACCTCACCGACCTTTTCAACTTCCTTACCGGCTACAGCCGCCAGGAGACCTACCGCCAGCTCATAGTGGCGCCTCTGGCCGTTCGTTCGAGGATCGTCGAGCTGATCGGGAGGGAGAGCTCTCACGGCAGCGCCGGCCGGATCGTCTGGAAGCTCAACAACCTGGTGGACGCCCAGGTGATCGACGCGCTCTACTCCGCCTCCCGGGCCGGCGTGCAGATCGACCTCGTGGTCCGGGCGATGTGCTCGCTCCGGGCCGGCGTCCGCGGCCTCTCGGAAAACATCAGGGTGCGCTCGCTCGTCGGCCGCTACCTGGAGCACTCGCGGATCTTC
>JAJZYO010000541.1 GCA_021798075.1 Actinomycetes bacterium | reverse complement strand
CCGGCCTTCCTGACGGCTGAGGCAACAAAGGACCCGAGGGAGGCACGGAGCTTGGCTGCAGCGCCCGTGTGGCCAGTCGCAAGGCCGAGCTCAGTTATTTGGTTGTAGACGCCTGCGAAGTTTGCCGCCGGTGGTAGCACGAGGACGGGGATGTGGAGAAGCTGAAGCTGTTTGACAAGGGTACCTTCGAAGAAGGCGAAGATGACGAGGTCGGGATGGAGGTAGAGGTAGTCCTCCGCTCTCGTCTCGAACCCCGTGAAGTCGGTGCGAGGGGTGCCAGGCGGCCAAGTGGAGTACTTGTCGACCCCGACGACCTGTTTTCCCGCACCGATCGAGTAGAGCATTTGGGTGGCGCTCGCGGAGAGGCAGAGTATACGGGTTGGCCTGGAGCGGATGGTGACCCTCCCATCCGCGCTCGTCACCGTGACGGGGAAGGTTGCCGGCACGGCCCTCGCAGGTGGTGAGGCCGAGACCGTTCGTGCGCCGGCGCCAAATAGGGCGACAACAAGCGAGATCGTGATCAATACCGCAACCGACCTGTCCAACCTAGCCGGCAACTTTTTCATTGGCGCTCCTCCTCCTCATGGTCGGAGGGGTCGCCCGGGGGCTTACCCTGCGACCGGCACGTTGCCTCGACGTCCGTGGCCGCACCCCACTGGCCAGGCGACCTGGCTTGCCTCCCCGGTAAGGAGGAGGACGACAGTTGCGGGACAGCGCCGGCTTCTCACCGGACTTCGCTGACCAGTAGGTTGCTTCGGCGGGAAGTATATGCCCCCGCTTCATCAAAGGCAAGGTCTTCAGGCTGTTGCAGCGTCATAGCGTCATGCCCGCCTGTCGCACGCTTCACGCCGGAGGGCTACGCGGGGATCTGGGAGATGGTGCCGTGTCCCGCCACCCGGTCGCGCTCAGGCAGCGGCCCCCGTAAGCGTTGTAGCTGAAACGCCCCTGTGAGGCGCCAGGACCTCATCGATCAGACCGTACTGCTTGGCTTCTTCTGCCGTCATGAAGAAGTCTCTGTCTATGTCGCGCTCGACCTGCTCTAGGGGGCGCCCAGAGTGGTGGGAGATGACCTCGGCCATCCGCCGCGTCGTCGCGAGGACTTCGCGCAGTTGCACTTCCATATCGCGGGGGGCGCCTCGGGCCCCGGCGGAGCCCTGATGGATCATGATCTTCGCGTTGGGCGTGGCGAGGCGCTTCCCCGGCGCGCCGCCACAAAGGACCATGGCTGCGGCCGACATGCCCATCCCGACGCATACGGTGGAAACTTCGGACGTGAGCTGCTGCATGGTGTCGTATATGGCCATGCCTGCGTAGGCGAGGCCTCCTGGAGAATTGATGTACAAGTAGATGTCCTTCCCGGCATCCACGCTGTCCAGGTAAAGCAGCTCGGCTATGAGGAGGTTCGCTATCTGGTCGTCGACCTCTTGGCCGAGGAACACGATGCGCTCCCGGAGGAGCAGCGAGTAGATGTCATAGGCGCGGTCGCCTCGCGCCGTCTGGTCTAGCACGGTGGGTATGAGAGTCATGGAGGCGCTCCTTGTCGTCGGCCCTCGCTGCATGCGGGGTTACACTGATATGAAGTAGGTGGTATCTTTGATGTGAGATACTACCAACGAGATTTACATACCGATGAACGAACGCCGCCATGCACCACTCTTTCCGGGTTTCAAGGAGATGGCCGAGCAGCGCCGCTCCCTGGCCGCGACCCTTGTCGCCAAGCGAGTGGAGCTTGGGCTCTCTCAGACGGAGGTCGCCGCCAGGATGGGGACTTCGCAGTCTGCGGTCGCGCGGTTGGAATCGGGTGAGGCAGACCTGAGGCTCTCGACCCTCGAGCGCTACGCGGCCGCCATCGGCCAGCGCCTCGACTGGCAACTTTCCCTGCCCGAGGAGGGCCGGTGAGCTCCGGCGCCGCCGGCCTTCCTTTCATCGAAGCGCAGCTGCTCGAGCGGCGGGTTGTGAGGGTGTGGGGTTCGCTTGACGATCGCGTCGCCAACCAGGCCTGTGCCGAATTGATGGCCCTCGACGCGACGGGCGACGCCTCGGTCAACTTGTACATAAGCTCGAGCGGGGGGCCGCTCCAGCCAGCGCTGGCCCTGATCGACACGATGGACCTGTTGGGCGTCCCTGTCAACGTGACCTGCCTCGGGCGGGCCGAGGGTACGGCAGCTGCGGTCGTGGCAGCCGGGTCGAAGAGGGCATCCGCTCCTCATGCTCGCTTCTACCTGCGCGAACCAGAGGTCGAGGCGGCAGGGAACGCGGCCCAGATGGCTGCTTGGGCTGAGCATCACGCCTCCCAGCTGGCGCGCCTTGTGGCCCGTTTGGCGGAGGCTACGGGGAGGTCACCCGAACACGTCGAGGCCGACCTTTGCCTTGGGCGCTGGCTCTCGGCCAGCGAAGCGCTCGCCTATGGGCTCGTCGATGCCGTGATCGAGCCGGACCGCCGGCCCTAGCCAATTGCCGGCCCTAGCCGATTGCCTGCCTAGCCACTCGCCGGCCCTAGCCACTCGCCGGCCCTAGCCACTCGCCGGCCCTAGCCACTCGCCGGCCTCGGGCGGGCTGGGGTCC
>JAJZYO010000540.1 GCA_021798075.1 Actinomycetes bacterium | reverse complement strand
ACCTCACCGACGAACAGCTGGCAAAGCCCGTCGAGCACGTCGTGGTCCTGCTTCTTCATCGTCGAGATGTAGCTGCGGATCGCGCAGTAGCCCCGGGCACCCTCGAGGGCCCGCCAGCATCCGGAGATCTTCTGCTGGAGCTTCACCATCCGGACGTCTCGCTCGGCCTGGTTGTTCGACCAAGGCGTCAACCACACCCGCCCAGCGTGGTGACGCTGGACGTGTGCGGGTAACCCATCCTTTCCACCCGCTCGCCGGTAGGTCTTTCGAGTTCGTCTCCCGGCGGCGCAACTGGGACGGCGACTGGGCCTACTACTTCGACGAGTCCCATACGTTGTGCTGGCTCCCGGCAGCTTGGACCGACGCCGTGCCCCCGCACCCCGTGGTGGCTATAGGTGGTGGGCGCAGTTGGTTCATTCCGGAAGACCTGCTCCAGCTGGCAGTGCTGATCGCTTCGCAGCGGGCCAGCAGGAGCTGAAGCTGTAAAGACGATTCCGCCGGAGGTGTCAGAGTGATTTTGCCGGCACACGAGCCCAACCTTGAACGAGAGAAGAGGCGATCGAGGAGGGTGGGCGTACATACATAAGGAACTACCGCCTAATGGGAGTAGATGCTTGACACCGAGTTCCCGAGCTTGACAGAATCCCACTTACACTGGTGTAGTCCCCGAAGAGGAGGCAGGATGGCAAAGCAGGCAAGGCCCGACCCCAAGGCCGAGGCGCTCGTGGCGCGCCGGAGCCTCAACCCGCACCCCGACGCCGTGGCCGACGAGCTGTTCGCGGCCGAGGAGTTCTTCGACGCCCGCGACCTGGTCCAGGTGAAGTACGAGATGGTGCGACGTGCACGCGTCGACCGTCTGCCCGTTGCCCGCGCGGCGCGGGCGTTCGGCATGTCGAGGCCATCGTTCTACGAAGCCGCGTCGAGCCTGGACGAGGGCGGCTTGCCGGCCCTCGTGCCCGCCAAGCCCGGCCCGAAAGGGCCGCACAAGCTCACCGAAGGAGTGGTCGACCACCTTGAAGCCGTCCTCGCTGCGGACCCGTCGGCGTCGTCTGCCGAGCTCGCCCATGCCGTGGCCGAGCGCTTCGGCTACGACGTTCACCCCCGTAGCGTCGAGCGCGCCTTGGCCAGGCGTCGCCACCCCAAAAGTGGACGGTGAGGCGACCGTGACCAGGCCTGCGCCGTTGCCGGGGATGGTGGAGGACTACGAAGCGCTGCGCGGAGCTGTGCTTTCCGGGCAGCCCGGTGGCCCCCAGTTCGGGCGGGTGGTCGTAGAGCGCGCCGGGCTCGCCGCCTGGGCCGAAGCGTGGTCGGCCGCCACACCGGCGCCGCGGCGTGAAGCCCCGAAGCCCACGTGCCCACTGCCGGTCGCCGTCGACGAGACGGTGCGGCTCTTGGCGGGCATGGCGATGGCAGTGGCCGGGGCAGCGAGGTGAGCCCGGTGGGCAGCGACGCCACCAAGGTGACCTCCGAGCACCTGCGCCGAGCGGCTTACTTGTATGTACGCCAAAGCACTTTGAGGCAGGTACAGGAGAACACGACCTCCACCGACCGCCAGTACGGGCTCCGCCAGCGCGCTGTCGCCCTCGGTTGGGCCGCCGACCAGGTGGTGGTGATCGACTCCGACCTCGGCCAGTCCGGCGCCTCGGCGGCCGACCGCGAAGGCTTCCAGCGGCTCGTGGCCGATGTCGGCATGGGCAAGGCCGGCATCGTTTGCGGCCTGGAAGTGTCGAGGTTGGCCCGCAACAGCGCCGACTGGCAACGGCTCTTGGAGATATGCGCCCTAACCGAGACCTTGATCCTCGACGAGGACGGCCTCTACGACCCCTGCGCCTTCAACGACAGGCTCGTCTTGGGGCTTAAAGGCCAGCTCAGCGAGGCAGAACTGCACTACTTGAAGGCACGCCTCCGAGGCGGGATCCTGGCCCGGGCGCGAAAGGGCGAGCTCGCCCTCCCGCTCCCGGTCGGGCTCGTCTACGACCCTTCCGGGAACGTGGCCCTCGACCCCGACGCCCAGGTCCAAGGCGCCATCAAGCACCTCTTCGCCACCTTCGGCCGCACGGGGTCGGCTCGTTCGACCGTCACCATTTTCGCCAAAGAAGGGCTGATGTTCCCCCGCCGTCTCCGCAGGGGGCCGCACCGCGGGGAGCTCGCCTGGGCCCGGCTCGAGCACAGCCATGTGCTGAAGGTCTTGCACAACCCCCGCTATGCCGGCGCCTTCTGCTACGGGCGGACCCGCTGGCGCCGCCTCCCCGACGGTGGCATGGCGACCGAGGTGCTGCCCCGCGAGAAATGGACAGCCTTGCTGCCCGGCGCCCACGTCGGTTACATCAGCTTCGAGGAGTGGGAGCGCAACCAGGAGCGCCTCGCCGAAACCGCGGCCGCCCACGGGCTCGAACGCCGGGCCAGCCCGCCCCGGGAGGGCCCCGCGCTCCTGCAGGGGATGGTCGTCTGCGGCCGCTGCGGCCGGCGTATGACGGTCCGCTACCACAGCCGGGACGGGAGGCAGTGGCCCGAGTACATCTGCCAAGCAGCGGCGGTCGCACGGGGTGAGCGGCTCTGCCAGTCGGT
>JAJZYO010000539.1 GCA_021798075.1 Actinomycetes bacterium | reverse complement strand
GCGCGAGTAGCGGTCGCCGGCGACGCCCCCGAGCAGGGTGAAGACGATGACGGGCAGCTGCGAGGCCAGTAGTACCAGCCCGAGGCTCGACGCCGCGTGGGTGAGGGCCAGGACGGCGAAGACGAGGGCGACCGAGGACACGGCGTTCCCCGCTCCCGAGAGCGTCTGGCCTGCCCAGTAGAGCCGGAAATTCCTGTCTCGCAGCACCCCCGCCGGGCGCGGCGGGCGGGGGTGCTGGCCTGCGCCAGCTGCCGGGGGCTTCACGACCTGTGCCGGACCGGCATGGTGAGGACAGTCAGGGTGCCGGTGTCGGCGGAGCGCAGCACGAGCGGCCGAAGCGCTTCGCTGGCCTCCACGACGACGTCGGGGCCTACCGTTTACGCCAAGGGCCTCGCTGACAAAGCCCGGGTTGAGCACCATCGACAGCGGAGGGCCGTCCCAGGAGGCATCAACGGCAACCTCGCTCCCGCCCGAGCGCACGACCAGTGTCCCGGCCATGGCCCGCAACGCCGCATTCACTGCCATGGAGATCGGGGCACTTGCGGGGATGTACCCAGGCCGGCTGACCGCCGGTCTCGGGCACGGCATCTCGGCCTGGATGCGCCAAGTCGGCCTGGCCCCACGTTCTCCCCTCGCGGCCTTAGGCGAGAGCCTCCAGGCAGTCCACGCCCTCCTGCGGGGACGAGAAGTCACCATGCGGGGTGACTATGTGCGCCTCGAGAACGTACGTCTCGACCACCCGCCTGCGACGCCACCGCCCTTGCTGGCGGGCGTGCGCGGCCTGAAGTCGCTCGCGCTCGCCGGCCGCCAGGCCGACGGGGTGGTACTGGCCTGGCCTTCCACGCCCGCCTATGTCGCGCATGCCTGGGCAACCGTAAGCGAAGCTTGGGAAGCGGCTGGTCGGCCTGGCAGGCCGTACCTCGTCGCTTGCAGCCCTGTCGGTACCGGCCCGGACGGGCCCGAAGCCCGGGCGCGTCTGCGGCCCATCGTTGCAGCCGAGCGGGCCGCGCCCTGGGCCCGGGCGCACCTCGAGGCAGTCGGTCTGGAAGGACCGGTCGCACGCCTGGTTGCTTCTTCAGGTTCCCAGGCAGAGCGTGCCGAACGGGTGCCTGACGAGTGGATCGACGAGCTGGCCACAACCGGCGACCCGCGCACATGCGCTTCGAAGGTCCGCCAGCTCTACCATGCGGGTGCTGGTTCGGTCGTCTTGAGCGATGTCGGCAACGACCCACAGGGCCTTCGCGACATGCTTCGCCATGTTCGCGCCGGTCTGGCGGGTGGACGCAGCGACACCGTGGCATAAATGCCTGGGCGATCGCTCTGTAGAGAACACGCCAGCAGAAGAACCCGTGCACTTTGGGTAAGGACGATCGGCCGACGAACCCAAAAACCGGAGAGAGAGGTTGGCAACGTGTTCGGATCTCTGCAACGACGGGCGCGGATCCCGCCCGGCCGCCTGACGTCTCCAACGACCCTTCGGCTCGCCTGGACGCGCGAGAGGGGCGCTTCGGTTCTTGGAGCCGGGGCTCGTCTCGCTGTTCCTGGTGGATGAGCCACCTGCTGTCGCCGGCCGGTGGCTGACGCAGTCGTCGGCCCAGCAGGCGTAGGCGTACCTGATCGACCTGGACGACGATCGGGCTGTGCTGGTGGTCAGGCGGTTGCGACGGTCCCGCCGTCCCGCGCACCGCCTGGGGCCAGCGCTCCTCGCTCGAGCACTTTCCGAACGCGGTGAGCGCAGCTTCCGCCTCGCTGTAGCCCACGGGGGCCGGTCGCGCGGACTCAGGCAGTTGACCAGGGTGTCGGTACTGGCTGGACAGATGGACAGCGGCCTCACCGATTTAGGCCCAGTCCCAGGGCGCTTCACTGGACCACCTCGGGTGTGGCCAGATATCCGAGCGCTGCGGTGACCGCTTGTTCCGGGTTCAGCTCACGACCCTGCTTCCAAGTGGCCGCGTAGGCCTCTTCGCCCAGCTCCTGTTGCCCTCTCGCAACCGTGGCATCGAGCGTGGCCCAGCGATAGGGGGGGACTGGCGCACCCATTTGGCCACGCCAGGTCTGCGCCGACGCGGAGAGGAGTGCCGACCCCTGCGGCCGCCCGTCGGCCATCAACACCCTGGCCGTCTCTTCGAGCGCCGTCGCCACCAGCCAGAGGGGGCCTGCGGGCCAACCCAGCTGCAAACCTTGGCGCAGCCGAGACCGCGCCGTGGCGCTGTCCGCTTCGTCGGCCGATACCTGCGCGGACGCGACCACCAGTTCGAGGACCCCGCCTCGGATCCCAGTCTCCTCGAACAGCGCCAACGCCTCGGCCTGGAGCGCCCGCGCCCGCTCGAAGTCGCCCCGCGATGCTGCCGCCAGGGCCAGGTTGTTGAGCGAGAAGCCGATGCCCCAGGGCCGCCCGAGCTCGCGGGCCTCGGCCAGGCTCTGCTGGCAGTAGCCCTCGAGCAGGGCGAGGTCACCCTGATCGCGCGCGATGTCGCCCAAGCCGAGGAGGGCGAACGCGGCTCCACTTCGGTCGCCCAGGCCGCGGTAGCGCTGCAAGGCCTCTTCGTAGGCGTCCCGCGACCTGTCG
>JAJZYO010000538.1 GCA_021798075.1 Actinomycetes bacterium | reverse complement strand
AGCCCCGATGACCGGGCTCGTTTGACCGAGCCCCGATGACCGGGCTCGTTTGACCGGGCTTGTTTTACCGGGCTTGTTTTACCGGGCTCGTTTGACCGGGCTTGTTTTACCGGGCTTGTTTGAAAGGAGTGCGTTGGAAAGGCGGCAGGCGGCCCGGCGGGGGGCCGCTAAGGGATGGGCGCGCGCAGTGCGAGGCGTTGCCCTACGCGTCTCGGCGGCCCTGGCAGCCACGCTGGTGGCTTGGTGCCAGGTAGGCCCTGTGACTACTGCTTCCGCTGTCACCGCGGGGGCTACGAGGCTTGGGCGGGCGGGGGCGAACCTCGGATATTGGGTGGTGCGTGCCAACGGGTCGGTCGCCGGCCACGGCCTTCGTTCGCTCGGGGACCTCTCCCGAGTCAAACTGCCAAGCCCCATCGTGGGAGGTGCGGCAGTCCCGGGCGGTGGAGGGTACTGGTTGGTCGCCGCCAACGGGGGCGTGTACAGCTTCGGGGACGCAAGGTTCTTCGGTTCCCCCGGAGGTAAGCGCCTAAACCGCCCGGTGGTCGGCATGGCCGCCACCCCCGACGGCAGGGGCTATTGGCTCGTCGCCTCAGACGGGGGGATCTTTGCCTACGGGGACGCCAAGTTCTTCGGTTCGACCGGTCACGTCCACCTAAACCGCCCGGTGGTCGGCATGGCCGCCACCCCTGACGGCAGGGGCTACTGGCTCGTCGCCTCCGACGGTGGCACCTTCACCTTTGGCGACGCCGCTTTCATGGGCTCCGCCGGCGCCGCCAAGGTGACGTCGAGAGTCGTCGGGATCGCGCCGGCGCAAGGTGGCAAGGGGTATTGGGTCGCGGAGCGGGACGGGACGGTGCTGCCTTTCGGGTCTGCCCGGGCGGTCGGGGGCGCCACCACCGAGCGCAACGCGAGCGAGGCGCCGCCCTCGGGGACGGTCACGATCCTCGCGCCCGGGCCTTTGCCTACTGCAAGCACGATCCCGTCGGCGACGACGACCTCGTTACCGCCTCCCTCCTCGACGACAGTCGCCCCGGTCATCACTTCCCGCGTCACGTCTCCCACCACGACGACGACCTTGCCTGCGACGACGCTTCCGCCGACCACGCTTCCGGCGACGACCCTACCGACAGCCCTCCCCACGACTTCGACCTCCCTCCCCGCCATTTCGCAGTCCCCGTCTGTGTACCCTGCCGGAACGACGGGCTATGACGTCTCGTGGCCGCAGTGCTCACCCCTCGGTTCTTCCGCCGCTGGGTCGTTGCCCGCTGCGTCGGCCTTCGAGGTCGTCGGGGTCAACGGGGGAACCATAAGCTCCTTCAACAGCTGTTTCGCCGCGGAAGCGGCCTGGGCTGCCAAAAGCCTTTCCGTCTACATAATCCTCCAGCCGGCGCCGAGCAACAGCCCTGTCCAAGAGACGACCGGGCCCGAGGCGGCGTGCGCCGCCACGAGCAGCGAGTGCGAGGGCTACGACTGGGGGTACAACTACGCGGAGGCCGACCTCACATTCGTAAGGGCGGCGGGGTATTTGCCGCGGGTCTGGTGGGTGGACGTAGAAACGGGGGAGGGCTGGCCCACCTCGTCGTCCCTCCAGCCCGTCAATGCCGCCATCGTGCAGGGTGCCCTTGACGCGATCCGCTCCTCTGGAGCCGTCGCCGGCATCTACAGCACCTGGTACCAGTGGGGCAAGATCACGGGCTCGTACCTTCCTGGCGGCCAGCCACCGATCTGGGTGCCAGGGGCTTATACGCTCTCGGGTGGCAACCTGAGCGCCGTCGCCTACTGCCAGCGGGCGGGTACCCCAGGCGACCCCTCGATGCTGTCGTCGCCCTATATCGGTTTCGCCGGCGGCGCCCCCTGGCTCGTGCAGTATGGCTACGGAGGGGTCCCGACGAGCGGCGTCGACCCCGACTACGCCTGTGGGTGAAACCTCCAGGCGCGGCCCGACAAGAGCCCGAGCTGATAATCTTCTAACTTCTTGCACGCGAAGGCTCCCAAGCGCCCTAGGTTCGGGACGATGCCGCGGCAGGCTGGTATTGCTGCGCCCAGGAGCCTTGGCCTGACTGCCGTCCTGATGGCGCTTCCCCGTCGCCCAGGGTGCCCAAGCCGCGAGCGGGCCAATGTTCGCCGTTTTCGTATTCGGCGTGCCCTCCTCGTGCCTTTGGCCCTCCTCCCATTTGCTTTAGTGCCGGCCGCTGTGCTCCTCGGAAGCCTGTGGGCCGTCCCCGCGAGTGCCAGTACGTTGCCGGCGCAGAGCGCCCTCGTGACTTCGGCCAGCGCCTCACCGTCGTCGGTGCCAGCATCTGGGGGGACGGTCATCGTTTCGGGCACCGTCTCGCACGCCACCTCGTGCCAGCTGGAGCTGCTGTCCAGCCAGTCGTTCCCGGTCGTCTACTCGCACAACTCGAGGAGCTGTGCGAGCGGGACGTTTTCTGCCAGGGTCACTATCGGCCCCAACCCGACCCTCATCGCACGCACGGTGGCCTTCGCGCTGGTAGCCGGCAACAGCACTTCGTCTTACCCGGGCCGCTTTTACATCAGCCTCGCCCCCGCGCCGAGCGCCCCCGTGACTTCGG
>JAJZYO010000537.1 GCA_021798075.1 Actinomycetes bacterium | reverse complement strand
TAGTCGCTCAACAACCTTTTCACCTTGCTCCACGCTCAGCGCAGGGACCGTGATCTCTACCATGGCGCGCTCAGGACGGAGCGAAGCGTGGCGGAACGCCTGCCGTGCCCCCTGACGGCGGTCCGCACACTGCCTGATGGAAAGGGGGCCGTTTACGAAGGCGACCACTGTGTGCCCGAGGGCTATCAGGTGGCTGGCCGCCAGCTCGCCGCCACGGACGTCGTCGACGGTGACCGAACAGAGCCCGAGGCCGCCGGCATCCCGGTCGAGGAGCACGGTGGGGATGCCGCGGGCGGCGAGGGCCGCCAAATCCTTCAGGTCTCTTTCGACAGGTGTTGTCAAGAGGCCGTCCACGCGGTGCTCCTCCAGGGCGCGCAAGTAGCGCCTCTCCTGGTCGGGGGACTCGTCGCTGGAACAGACCATCAACACGTAGCCCTTGTCTCGCAACACTGCCTCGGCCCCCTTCACCATCTCGGCAAAAAAGGGGTTGGCAAGGTCGAGGAGGAGGACGCCCACCGTGAGGCTGCGGCCCACCCGCAGCTGGTGCGCCGCGGTACTCCGGACGAAGCCAGTCCTGGCAATCGCGTCGAGCACCCTCAGGCGGGTCGGTGCCGCTACGACGGTTGGGTTGTTGAGGACGTTGGAGGCCGTCCCGAGCGAGACACCTGCGAGGCGCGCTACGTCGCGGATCGTAACCCTTGCGTTCCGGAGCGCCGGGCTGCTGTCGGCTGCTTGACAGTCGGCACACACGCTCATAACTTAGCCGGCGGCCATCCTTTGAAACGGTTCACAGCTGAGTAGGAGGAAGGGAAGGATGGCGGCGCGGGCTTTGCCCTTGCCGCCTCGGCGTTGTTGGTGCGGCTTTGGTCGTGCCGATGGCGAAAATGTGGAGCTCGCCAGCGCCCGACGAGGGCGGCGGTAAGGTGACCGACGCGAGCCTCTTCGCGGGGTTGACGGGGACCGAGGCCTCGAACAGGTAGGTGCTCAGTACCTCTCGAGTGCCAACCGTATTGTTGCGGTAGGGGATCTTGGCGACCTGAACGTTTCCATAAGGCGACGTCAAGCCCCCTTCGTGTGCCCAATCGCCAAGACCTAGAAGCGCTCGGGTCGAGGTGCCGTCCGAATAGTTCAGCCTTAGTGCCCCGCTAAGAGGGCCATAGGAAGCCGAGCCCAGGAAGCCGACCTGGGTCGTGCCGGCGGCGGCGTCGACGGTGATCGTCTGGCCCGCAGCCACGACGTTGTCGGGGTGGCCGGCTTCGGATTGCCAAACAAAGGAGATCCCGTTGACTGCCAGCGTGCCTCCCGCTGTTAGGCCGTGAGCCGCAAGTTGTCCAGCCGGATAAGTGTTGCCGTCACCGTCGAAGTTCCCGGCCGCGGGGTTGCTGCCATCTGTGATGCCGTTGTTGTCGAACGCGTCCAGGATCGAGCCTTTCGGCGCAACCACGACGGGCAAACGGATGGGTTGCAGGGCGTTTCCGCGTGACGACAGGTAGACGGTCTGGGTTGTGAACCCGACCGAGGCACCAGAGCTGGCATCCAGTTGGAGGTCGGCGTCAACCCGTCCGTCGGGTGGCAACATCACGGTGGCTCTCCTAGGCCCAACAGCCTGCGTGAGGGCGGCCGCGCGTTGCGTGCCAGGGGCTCCGGCGGCCAAAAGGCCCAGAGTGAGACCGCTGCCCGTAGTGGCGGTTGCCGTAAGGGTGACGCGTTGTGGCTGGCTGGTCATGTTTTGGAGCGCGATCGGGACTATAACCGTGCTGCCGGGCGCGACTCGCGCCTCGCTGGTGCTCGCCGAGCCGACGGCTACGGCTTCACCCATAGGAAAGGACGGCGGGGCATCGCTGGGCTTCGCGCCCCACTCGCGGTCAGGGGTGGCCCCCAGGACATAGTCCATTACCGTCACCGCGCCAGCAGGGCCACCCGGAGCTGCCGGGAGGCCGTTCGCCTGTCGGCCCGGCAACGCCGGTGCGCTAGGCACACTCGTGAAGGCGGGTGACGTCCGGGCGGCTCGGCCGATCAGGTACGAAAGCGGGACCCAGGTGTCCTGGGTCAGCCTGCCGTTTATTGTAAGCGAATGTACGTAGGGATCGGTTTCGGAGGCGTTTTTGGCCGAGATGACCGTCGTGTGCCCGTGGAGGTGCAACACTGTGTATGGGAAGAGCGGGCTGGCGAGCGTGAGGTATGGGACCCCTGGGGTCTCGGGGTACATGCCGAGCATGCCCCAGAGCTCCCAGGAACTGAGAGCCCCAAGGTCGTCGTTGCCGGGCTCACCCCCAGGGCTGTCCGAGTAAACCGTGTCGATTATGGCACGTACTGTCTTTTGTGCGAGGTACGGGGCACCCGCGTAGTCGTACACCCACGGCGTCTCGAGGTCGGTTTCGTTGCCGGCGTAATAAAACGGCGACGACTCTGACAGGTTGTAATGCCTAAACAGAGAGTTGAGGCGAGCGACCACCGGCGCGTTACCCCCAATTCCGTCTATGAGTGCCGCTAGGTTTTGAGGGGCCAAGAAGTTGTACTGGCTTGCATCCCCCTCCTGGAAGCCCGAAGGGCCGCTGCCGTTTAGTTCGGCGACA
>JAJZYO010000536.1 GCA_021798075.1 Actinomycetes bacterium | reverse complement strand
GGACGGGCATCCGTGTGGCGTGCTCGGCTACCCGCCGCACCGAGTCGATGTCGTGGAAGTCGAGCTCGGGGTCGACGCCCTGGGACAGCAGGTTGAGCGCCAGGTTGACGATGTCCAGGTTCCCGGTGCGCTCACCGTTGCCGAAGAGGGTGCCCTCGACCCGGTCGGCGCCGGCCAACAGAGCCATCTCCGCCGCCGCAACGGCCGTTCCCCGGTCGTTGTGGGGGTGCACGGAGAGCACGAAGGAGCTCCGGTCGGGGAGCCGGCGCCCGAACCATTCGATCACGTCGGCGAACACATTGGGGCTGTAGTTCTCGACCGTCGAGGGAAGGTTGAGCACCAAGGGCCTTTCCGGCGATGGTTCGATCACCTCGGCGACGGCCCGGCATATTTCCAGGGCGAAGTCCGGCTCGGTACCGGTGAAGCTCTCAGGGGAGTACTCATAGCGCAGCTCGGTGCCGGACAGGTCGTGCTCCAGCTTCCGGCACAGACGGGCGGCGGCCGTCGCTATCTCGACGATGCCCTCCCGTTCCTGGCGGAAGACCACCCGGCGCTGCAGCTCCGAGGTCGAGTTGTAGAAGTGGACGATGGCCCTGGGTGCGCCGTCGATGGCCTCGAAGGTCCGCTCGATCAGCTCGGCCCGGCACTGTACGAGCACCTGTACCGTCACGTCCTCGGGGACCATGTCCTCCTCGATGATGTGGCGGACGAAGTCGTAGTCGGGGGCCGACGCCGAGGGGAAGCCGACCTCGATCTCCTTGAAGCCGACAGCGATGAGCGTCTCGAAGAGCTCCAGCTTGCGTTCGGGGCTCATGGGGTCGATGAGCGCCTGGTTCCCGTCCCGCAGGTCGACACTGCACCAGCGTGGGGCCTTGGTCAGCTGGCGCGAGGGCCAGGTCCTGTCGTCCAGGACGAGTGGCAGCGTGGGGCTGTAGCGCTGGAACGGCATCTGCTTGACGGTTGTCGCTGAGCGGGTCATGAGCAGCCTTTCGGTCCCTGAGGTATGAAAAAACCTCCTGGCCAGAGGCACAGGAGGTGGGGACGAGCACCGGGTGCGGTGCTCGTCTAGGTAAGAAGGAGCAGGCTCGTACGAGGTGACTGCACAGTGCCCCCATGTTCCCGGGCCCCGGGCCTGTTGTCAAGGGCGGCCCTGGGCTCTCCCCACCCTCCGGCCAGGCCATGTGAACTTGACAAGCGAGAGTGCAGTAGAGTAACCCTTGCCGACTCCTTCCAGTGCTCTGACTGACCTCCAGCCGCCAGGGAACCGGTCAAGGATGTGCGGGGGTTGGACACGTTGCGACGGCGCGACGCGGAGCGTACGGAGGTCGAATTGGACACTTCCTGGATGGTGCAGGGGCGTTGCCGGGAGCTTCCCCCAGAGGTCTTCTTCCCCAGCGACGGGGTTGGGGTGGAAGTGGCACGCCACTACTGCGCCGAGTGCCCCGTGAAGGGCCAGTGCTTGGAGTACGCGCTGGAGAACCACATAGAGCACGGTGTTTGGGGCGGAGCTTCCGAGCGCGAACGCCGCCGCATCGCACGAAGCCGGCGAGGTGTACCGGCGCACGTCAGCGGTGCGCTGGCGGTGCGACCGGCTGCTGCGCCCTCGGCCACCACCCGCAGGTAGGTCGCCGGCCGGAGGGCCGCAGGCCGCGCGGGCGGCTCTGCCAGTACGAACGAAGGCCGGGCGCTGCACCAGCGCCCGGCCTTCGTCTTCGGTTGGCCCCTCAGGCCCGAACGGCCCTCAGGCTTGAGCGCTGGGCGGTTCGGCTCCGGCCCTGGCCTTGGCCTCGCGGTCGGCCAGCAAGGCGTCCAGCTCGGAGCGGGTGAGCGTGACATGGTCGTCATTGACGGCAGGGCTGGGGCCGACGGCGGCCGGGGCAGGCGCTGGGGCTACGGCAGGCTGAGCGGACACCGCACTGGCCACGTCGGAAGCATCGGCGTGCGCCTTGCGGAACTCCTTCATGGCATCCCCCGCGTTACGGGCCAACTTGGGCAGCTGGCTGCCGCCGAAGAGGACCACGACGATGAGCGCAACCCAGATCCAGTCGCTGCTCGCAATTGTTGCCAACATCACTCCACCTCCAGATGAGCCGGCCAACCTCCGTATCCTACCTTCAAGTGCAGTGCCCTTTCCCACCCCCGCGCGATCTGGGCCAAGAAGGCGTCCTCGAGTGCGTGGCCAACGTCAGCGAGGGCCGTCGCCAACAGGTGGTCGAGCAGCTGGCCCGCTCCTGCGGGCCGTCCCTGGCGGACGTGCACAGCGACCCCTTCCACCACCGGTCCGTCTTCACGCTGGTGGGCCCGGGCAGGCAGGTGGAGGAAGGTGCGCGCTCGCTGGCCCGAGCAGCCCTGGCCAGCGTCGACCTGAACGGCCATACCGGTGCCCATCCACGCACAGGGGCTCTCGACGTGGTGCCGTTCGTGGCGCTGGAAGGCTGGCCGCTCGCTGACGCGGGGCCGCTGGGGCGCGCCCGCGCCTGTCGGGCGCGGGACAGCTTCGCGGCCTGGGCGGCCAGGGAACTGGGCCTGCCGGTGTTCGTCTACGGGCCCGAGCGCAGCCTTCCTGAAGTGCGCCGGAGCG
>JAJZYO010000535.1 GCA_021798075.1 Actinomycetes bacterium | reverse complement strand
CGGTGCCCGCATGAACACACGCCAGCTCTGGCCCGCCGCCTTACCCGGGACCCTCTCCGCCGTCTCGGGGATCGGCCTCTTGGCCACCTCGGGCTGGCTGATCACCCGCGCTTCCGAGCGCCCCCCCGGTCCTCAGCCTGTGCGTGGCGATCGGAGCGGTACAAGCGTTCTCGCTCGGGCGGGGGATATTTCGTTACCTCCAGCGTCTCGGTGTGCACGGCCTGTCCCTCGAGGTGCTCGGCAAGCTCAGGATGCGGCTGTTCGACCTGCTCGAACCGAGAGTGCCAGGAGCGATAGGCCGGGGGGCGGCTCTGGCTGGCCTGGTGTCCGACGCCGATGCCGTGGCGCAGGGGTTCGCGAAGCAACTTGGCGCTTGGGTGGACGTCGTCTCCAGCGCACTGGCGGGCACGCTCCTCGCAGTCCTCGTGGAACCCCGTCTCGGGCTGCTGGTCCTCGCTGGGGCACTGGCGGTGGTGGTGGCCGCATTGGCGCTATCTCGTCTTTCCACCAGAGCCATGGCCAGGGCGGCGGAAGAGCGCGCCGCGCTCGCCAGAGTCATCACAGAAACCGTGAGCTCTGCACGCGAGTTCGTCGCTTACGAGCGGGAGGACCTCCTTCACGAACGGTTGGCCGAGGCGCACCGGCGCTCGCGCTCGGTGGCGTTGCGAGCCGCCCTCGCGACCGGGCTCGCCAAAGCGTCGGCCACCGCGGTCGCCGGTGGCGCCCTGGCTGCTGTCCTCGCCGTCGGCCTAGCGGCACGCGAGGCCGGCCGGCTCTCGGGACCCCTCCTGGCAGTCGTCGCCTTTGCCACCCTGGCCGCCCTGGACCAGTGCTCGGCACTGCCTGCCGCCCTCGAGGGCATTTCTGCGGGCCGAGCCGCCGCCAGGAGGATCGAAGAGGTTGCGTCCCTCCCAGCGGTCTCCGAGCCGGCACTGGGCGAAGCGCCGGCACTGGGCGAAGCGCCGGCACTGGGCGAAGCGCCGGCACTGGCCGTGACGGGTGCCGCGCCGGATAAGGCGGCAGCCCCGGGCCCGGAGGCGGTCCTAGGCACCGCTGCACTGGAGAGGGCATCCGTGGCGCTGGCCGGCGGCACCGCCGGCCTGAAGGAGGTCTCGCTGCGGCTGGACGCCGGGGGGCGGCTGGCAATCTGCGGCGCAAGCGGCGCCGGCAAGACCACAGCGATAAACGCCCTCCTGCACTTCGTCGACTGCTCGTCAGGGCGGGCGACGCTCGGAGGCGCCGATGTCAAGGACCTTACGCGGGCGGGGATCGCCCGGCTCGCCGCCTGGCTCCCGGACGAAACCCACGTGTTCGCAGCCAGCCTCGCCGACAACCTCCGCATCGCCTGTCCCGGTGCCACCGACGAGGACTGCGCCGGCGCTCTCCGGAGCGCCGGGCTCGCTGACTGGCTGGCGTCGCTCCCAGACGGGCTCGCCACCCGGTTGGGGGCCGGCGGGAGGCCCCTCTCAGGCGGTGAACGTCAGCGGCTCGGTATGGCGCGAGCGCTCCTCGGCGGGGGTTCGGTCCTCCTGCTCGACGAACCCACGGCCCGGTTGGACCCTGCCACGAAGGACCAAGTGCTTTCGGGGCTGCTCCGGGCCGCCCAAGGTCGCTCGCTCATCGTGGTTACCCATGAGCCCGCCGTCGAAGACATGGTGGACGAAGTACTAGAGCTCGCCGGCGGACGGGTCGTTGCGTGCCGCCCCGGGCAAGCGTGACCGCCTGGACACCAAACGACGGGCTGTTGCCCGCCGCCCCCGAGCATTACTGCCCGCGCCCTGGAGCGCGGTGCTGTGACGCCTCTCGCAAGGCGGAGTCTATGCTGTTCACCCACTCGGCCAAGCCGTAGCCGCTCGCCTGGGCGCTGCCGGAAAGCTCTAGTTCCAACGGCACGAGCACGTCGCGCTGGAGCGCTGCCAGCGACCCGTAGCGAGCCGCGCTCTCCAATACCTCGCCGGCGAGGAAGGCGCGCGCCCGGCGCCACCTCTCCCCGCTGGCGCCACCCGGTGGCCGCGTCCCCTCGGACTCGGTCCGCAGCTCCGCCTCCGTCCCGTGAGCAAGCCGATTGGTCCACACCCAGGCGGGTGCATAGCCCAACTCGTCTTCCCATCGCTCGGCGAGGCCTCCTCGGAGGAATGCCGCGGCGTCCGCGACTACCACCTGCCCCTCCCGGTGCCAGCGACGCCCGCCCAACCTTGCTCGCACCGCCTCCACCAGCCGCACGCGCCAACCACGGCGGCGTCTCTCCTCCGAGCGCGCCACCCTCGACCGCTCCTGCCCGCCCTCCGGGCTCGCGTCCTGCCACCACCCGGGCCAAATAGGCCACCGCAAGGGCCACATATCAAATGTGTACCCTTATAGAGGCCCGATGCGTAGGGTACTTGGTCCCCTTCAGCCTGAGGCGCGGGTCGAGCCCGGGCCTGACGTCGCGCGAACATGACTGGCATGGACCTCCTCGTGGTACCGGTAGACAACCCCGAAGGGCTCAACGTCATCTTGGGCCAGAGCCACTTCATCAAGACCGTCGAAGACCTGCACGAGGCGCTCGTCGGGGCCAGCCCTCGGATCCGCTTCGGGATCGCCTTC
>JAJZYO010000534.1 GCA_021798075.1 Actinomycetes bacterium | reverse complement strand
AGCGGGGGGCGGGGAGCAGAGGAACGGGGAGCAGAGGGACGGGGTGCCAGCGCGTTCTGGGCGCGGTTTTGTCTTCTCGGCGCGCTTTCCCGCTGTACAGGGACGCCAGGCGTACCGAGAAGGCGAGATCGCACCCAGAAGGGCTCGTCAGCGCGTTTCTGGGCGCACCTGGCGTCGTCGGGGCAGTACTTCTTATCGTCCCGGGCACACCCGGCGCCGTTGAAGGCCACTGCCGGCGCCGTGAAGAGCACAGCGGGCATCTCCGGGGGCGCACCCGGCGCCGTGATGGGCACGGCCGGCGCCGGCGAGGGCACACGGGCGCCGTGGAGCCGTGAAAGGGCGCCGGCTCGACCTCTACACCTTTTTTGGCGGCGCCACTTGAAGGTGGAGCTCGGCGAGCTGCTCAGGCGTGACCGGCGCCGGCGCCCCCATCAGCAGGTCGCGCGCGTTTTGGGCGAGCGGGAAGGCGATTACCTCCCTCAGGTTGGGCTGGTCCTCCAAGAGCATGAAGAGCCGGTCGAGGCCGGGGGCGATGCCGGCGTGGGGGGGCGGTCCGTAGCGGAAGGCGTTCCAGAGCGCCGGGAAGCTGCGGGCGACCCGTTCGCGCGAATAGCCGGCGATGGCAAAGGCCCTTTCCATCACCTCGGGCAGGTGGTTGCGCACCGCGCCCGACGACAGCTCGAGGCCGTTGCACACGACGTCGTACTGGTAGGCGACGACGTCACCGGGGTCCTTGTCCAAGAGGGCCTGGAGACCCCCCTGGGGCATGGAGAACGGGTTGTGCGAGAAGTCCCACCCGCCGGTCTCGGGGTTCTTCTCGAACATGGGGAAGTCCACGATCCAGCAAAAGGCGAGCATTTCGGGGTCGGCCAGGCCGAGCTCGAGCCCGAGGGCAGAACGGACCTGCCCGAGGGGGACGCTCGCCGATGGAGGCGGCCCGACACAAGTAAGGACCGCGTCCCCGGGCGAGGCGCCGGCGGCAGAGGCCAGCGTGGCCATTTCCTCCTCGGTCAGCTTGCGGGAAAGTGGCCCCTTCTTTTCAGAGCCGTCGGGCGGGAGCTGCAGCCAGCTCCCAGCTATGCCCAAGGCCCGCGCCGACTCGGAAAAGGCATCGAACCAGCTACGGGGCCGGCCCGCCGCCCCCGGTGCGGACAGCGCCCGCACGGCGTGGCCCTTGGCCGGCGCCTCGGCGAACATCGGCAGCTCGGTGCGCCCGCCCAGCTTCGCGGTGACGTCGGCGACCTCCAGGCCGAAGCGGATGTCCGGCTTGTCCGTGCCGTAGCGGGCGAGCGCGTCTGCGTAGCGCAGTCTCGGGTAGGGAGCCGGGGCATGTTTGTGCGTGAGGTTGGAAACGACCTCAGAAAAGAGGAGCTCGACTTCCCTGAACACGTCGTCCTGAGTGGCGAAGGCCATTTCCAGGTCGATCTGGTAAAACTCGCCCGGGCTACGGTCGGCGCGCGACGCTTCGTCCCTGAAGCAGGGCGCGATCTGGAAATAGCGCTCGATGCCGCTCACCATCAAAAGCTGCTTGAACTGCTGAGGTGCTTGAGGCAGAGCGTAGAACTCGCCGGGGTAGAGCCGGCTTGGCACCAGGTAGTCGCGCGCCCCCTCGGGCGACGAAACGGTGAGGACCGGTGTCTGCACCTCGAGGAAACCACGGCTCGCCAGGTGCCTCCTCGCCACCTGGGTGAGCAGGGCCCGCTTGGCGAGCCTCTCGACCAGGGGGCCGCGGCGCAGGTCGAGGTAGCGGTAAGTGAGGCGGGCCTCCTCGCCGGCGTCGCTGTCGCGCTCCACTGGGAAGGGCAGCACGTCGGCTGAAGACAGTACCTCCACGCTGGAAACGTCGACTTCGACGGCTCCGGTCGCCAACTTGGGGTTGACCGTTTCGGGAGGGCGGCCGACGACCCGGCCGGCGACGCTCATGACGCTCTCGGGCCGGAGCCGCGAGAGGACCTCGAAGGCCTCGCTCCCCGGGTGACAGACCAACTGCACGATACGGGCGTTGTGGTGGCCCCGTTGGAGACCGGTGGCCCCGTCTGGAGAACCGTCGGCGGCGGGCAGGTAGGCGTCGGGCCCGACGGGGTCGCGCAGGTCGATGAAGAGGAGCCCACCGTGGTCGCGCTTGGCCGCCACCCAGCCCGCCAGGCGGACCTCGGAGCCGATGTCCCTGGCCCGGAGGCTGCCGCAGCGCCTGTCGCGGTAACGGTTGGGGGGCAGGGGAACAGGCGGCGTCGTCGGGGGGTCGGGGTCTTCGGGCACGTCGGCCGTGGGGCCGGTCGGGCCCGTAGCGCTGGTTTCGGTCTCGGGCATGACCCGTCGAGGTTACCTGGCCCTAGGCTGGTCGGGTCCAGGCCACGAGGTTAGGGGCCAGGAACGAGACGACAGGAGGTTGCAGATGGCGAGGTCGAGGGACAGCTTCGGCGTGAGGGGCAACTTGGAGGTGGGCGGCCGGACGTTCGGCATCTACCGGTTGGGTTCGCTCGCGGGACGGGCCGGCTTCGACCTCGGACGGCTCCCGTTCTCGCTCAAGGTGCTACTGGAAAACCTTCTCCGCAACGAAGACGGCCAGGCCGTCACCGCCGAGAGCATCGAA
>JAJZYO010000533.1 GCA_021798075.1 Actinomycetes bacterium | reverse complement strand
GAGCTCAGCGCGGGGGAGCTGACACCGATGCCAGCGGTGTTGATGTAGCAGCCATCCGCCTTGCCCCGCTGGACGACCTTGGTGTCCCCGGTGACGACTTCGACGCCAGCGCGCTCCGCAGCCGAGGCCATGGACGCGACCACGCGGCGGAGGTCATCGACGGGGAAGCCTTCCTCCAAGATGAACCCAGCCGAGAGGTAAAGGGGCGTCGCGCCGGAGACGGCGATGTCGTTCACGGTGCCGTTTATGGCCAGATCCCCGATGTCCCCCCCGGGGAAAAAGATGGGGGAGACCACGAAGGAGTCCGTGGTGAAAGCTACGGTGGCGCCCTTTAGGTGCAAGAGGGCCTGGTCCTCCAACCGCTCGAGCAGGGGGTTGCGGAACGCTTCGACGAAGAGCGCTTCCACGAGTGCGTGGGTCGCCTTGCCGCCCGAGCCATGGGACAGGGTTATTCGCTCGTCGGTGAGGCGGGGTTTGCGGCGGCGTGCGCGCTCGACGCGCTCGAGCACATCCTTTTCGCTCATGCTCGGCTCGCCTCTCTCAGTTGGCGGCGGTCGAAGCGGCCGAAGTTGTAATAAGCGGCGCAGGCGCCTTCCGAGGAGACCATGCAGGTCCCGATCGGGGTCTCAGGCGTACAGGCGGTGCCGAAGACACGGCACTCCCACGGCTTGATGGCACCCTTTAGGACCTCGCCGCACTGGCAGGCTTTGGGGTCCTCGACCCTCACGCCTGGCACGTGGAAGAGCAGCTCGGCGTCGAAAGGGGCAAACTCTCGCCTGAGCTTGAGCGCCGACCCCGGGATGGAGCCGAGGCCGCGCCACTCGAAGGTCGGGCGGGGTTCCATGACCTCTTCGATGACCGCCTGGGCCCTGGCGTTGCCCTCCCATGGGACGGCGCGCTTGTACTGGTTTTCGACCTCCGAGCGCCCTTGTTTCAGCTGGAGGAGCAGCATCTGGACCGACTGGAGGATGTCTAGGGGCTCGAAACCCGAGACGACTATGGGCTTTGCGTAGTCGCGCGCCACCCACTGGTAAGGCTCGCAACCGATCACAGCAGTAACGTGGCCCGGCCCGACGAACCCGTCGAGCGACATGCCGGGCGAGTCCAAAATGGCTTTGATGGCCGGGTTCACGAGGACGTGGTTACAAAAGACTGAGAAGTTGTCGAGGCCCTCACCCCTTGCGCGAAGGAGGGTCATCGCCGTCGAGGGTGTTGTGGTCTCGAAGCCTATAGCCATGAAAACGACACGCTTGCCGGGGTTTTCGCGAGCGATCTTCAGGGAGTCAAGCGGGGAGTAGACCATGCGGATGTCGCTCCCCGAGGCGTTCGCGTCGAAAAAGGAGCCCTTGCTTCCCGGAACTCTCATCAGGTCACCGAAAGATGTCATGATCACGCCCTCTTCCCCGGCGATCGCGACCGCGTCGTCTACGCGCCCCATGGGTATGACGCACACGGGGCACCCGGGGCCGTGGACCATCGTCACGTTCTCCGGCAAGTAGTCCTCGAGGCCGTGCTTGTAGATCGTGTGGGTATGGCCACCGCAGATCTCCATAAATTTGTATTCGCGGCCCGGCTCGCAAAGCGCCGCTATGTCCGCGGCGAGGGCGCGAGCCTTTTGCTGGTCGCGGAACTCATCTACGAAGCGCATTTTGGTCAGTACTTTCGCGTCAGGTCATTCGATCTGCGACTGGGAAAGGGCTTTCAGCTCGTCTTGGTAGGCCTGGCCTACCTGCTCAAGGTAGGAGAGCGTCAACCGGGCCTCTTCCTCGTCGAGCTTCGAGAGCGCGAAACCCACGTGGATCAGGACCCAGTCGCCTGGCTGTACTCCCTCTTCGTCCAAGAGGCCGATGTTGACGACCCGCCGGGCCCCGCTCACGTCGACCTTTGCGAGGTCGGGCCGACCGACGCCGACCTCGATAACTTCGCCTGGTATCCCTAAGCACATTGGGTCGATGGCCTCCCTGGCAGGGCTGGGGGCCGGGCCGGCGAGCTGGTACCAAGGGCGCGTCGCCCTGCTTGCGAGGGCGTTGTCAGGTCGGTGCGTGCCAAGACGGCTATTGCCTCTTTGGCGTGCACGAGGACCACGTCGCCAACGGCGGCGTCCACCAGTGCCACGCTCACCTCTTCTGCCCCAGAGCCTCCTGCACCGCCAAGTTGGGGGCCGCCACCCTCGCCCTCAGGTAGCCCGTCTCCGCCCACGCGGGCGTCCACCAGGGCCATGGCGCCGGGGAGCACCTCGACAACGCGGGCCTGCACCGCCTCGTCCGAGCAGGTTATGCACACCTCGCCGTGACATGCCGGCGCGATTACCTGGGGCGGCGCACTAGGCGCGCAGGCGATTTTGTCGGCCACCGCGCAACCTTAGCCCCGGCCTAACGGGCGCCGATAGGGCCGGACGACCCCGAGAGCTCGATTATCTCGATGCTCTTGCCGCACGCGAGCCAGGAGGCCGCCCTCCGTGTCTGGGACCGTGGAAGCCACCCTCTTCATGCCCACGCCCGGGAGGCCGCCCTCCGTGTCTGGGACCGTGGAAGCCACCCTCTTCATGCCCACGCCCGGGAGGCTGGCCGCCGTGGCCGGGAGGCTGGTTTGGCC
>JAJZYO010000532.1 GCA_021798075.1 Actinomycetes bacterium | reverse complement strand
GCCCAGTGGCTCGGGCACGGTGCGGGCCCGCCCTGGTTGGAGCGTCCAGGGGACGGCCCTCCGGGTGGGGGCCGTCCAACGCTCGAGGTGACGGTCGGCGTAGACCACGTCACGCCTTACCGCGGCGACGTCGGTCAACCAGCCCTCGATGTCAGGTTTGCCCATATCGGCGCCCATTGCCGAGGTCAGGGCGTCGGCTTGCTCCCGTAGGAACCGGGAGAGCTGGTGGAGCTGGTGGTGGCGCCAAGCGAGCGGCCGTGTCAGCCCGGAGGTGACGTTGCCTCGTAGTTCGCCGGCTAGTTGGTCGTGCACTGTGGACATCTTGCCCCTCGGGCTTTCGTGCCGGCGAGGTTGCGGGCCGTGCCGGCAGTGCGCATCGGGCGGGTCGCCCCGCCTGGCCTGGGGTGCCGACCAGGAGGGGCCCTGCGTCATGGTTAGGTGCGGATGCCCAGTTCCTCTATACGGTTGCGCATCGAGAGCTCGTCCCGTTCGAAGACCCTGGCCAGCGCCCTCACGTCCTCGGCGCGGATCGTGATCAGGCGCCCGTTGAAGTCGCCCCGCTGGATCTGGATCATGCCGATGTAGCGGCGCAGGACCTCGCGTTCGGGAGCGTCGAGCTGCTCCAGGCGGGACAGGTCGATCGTGATCGGCCCGCTGCCCGAGGGCAGGGAGGCCCGCGCTTCGGAGCCGAACTCGGGGTCGGGCGTGATCTTGGGCAGGAGCTGGTCGACCGGGACGCCGTAGAGGTGGGCCAGGCGCTGGAGGCGGAGGACGGAGATGATCCTCTCGCCCCGCTCGTAGGCGCCGAGGACCGACGCCTTGAACTCACGGTCGGACTGCTCCTCGACCGCCTGGAGGGACAGGCCCTGTTGGCGTCTGATGTTGCGGAGCCTTTCGCCTACGTGGCGGGCATAGGCGGGGGTCATCTCCTCAGTCATGGTCATTTATGTCTTCCCATGTGTTTTGAGCATCCTCCCAGTGAAGATCGTTGAGTGACAACACGAAGAGTAGCCAAAATTGGTCACGCTAAGTAGCAATCGTGGGGTAGGGGGCTGTGCCGGCCCGTGCCGAGGCGTTACCGGCGCTGGTCAGGCCTGCGGCAGCTCGGCCAGCACGACGAGGTGGCGCCCGGTCAGGGCCACCTCCGAACCGGGTGCGAGGGCTTGTGGGCGTTCCAGCGGGCGCAGGTCCGACGAATCGAGCAGTACCCGCCAAGGGCCTCCCCAGACCTGTTCGGGGAGCCGGAACGACAAAGGCTCGGACCAGGCGTTTATGGCCAGGTACACCGAACCCGGGTCCAGACGGCGGCCACGGTGGGCCCTGACGCCCGGCACCTTGCCGTTGAGGAGCATGGCAAGGGACTTGGCGTACCCGGCTGCCCAGTCCTCGCCGGACATGAGGCCTCCGTCGGGCCGGAACCAGACCACCTCGGACCCTGTCGGCCCGGGCTCAGCCTGGGGCTGGTCCTGGTAGAAGCGGCGCCGGTGCAGCACCGAGTGGCCCCGGCGCACCTGCACGAGGGCGCGGGCCCACTCGAGGAGGTCGGTGTCGGCGTTGTCCCAGTCGTACCAGGACAGTTCGTTGTCCTGGCAGTAGGCGTTGTTGTTGCCGACCTGTGACCTGCCGATCTCGTCGCCTCCGAGCAGCATGGGCACCCCGAGCGAGAGGACCAGCGTGGCGAGCATGTTCCTCACCTGGCGCCGCCGGAGGGCGAGGGTGCCCGGGTCGTCGGTCGGGCCCTCCTGGCCGCAGTTCCAGGAGCGGTTGTCGTTGTTGCCGTCGTGGTTGTCCTCGCCGTTGGCCTCGTTGTGCTTTGTGTTGTAGGAGACCAGGTCGGCGAGGGTGAACCCGTCATGGGCGGTGATGAAGTTGATGCTGGCCGACGGGCGTCGGCCCGTGGCCTCGTAGAGGTCGGCGCTCCCGGCCAGGCGGTGGGCCAGTTCTCCCACCCCGTTGGCCTGCTCGCGCCAGAAGTCGCGCACCGAGTCGCGGAAGCGCCCGTTCCACTCCGACCACAGCACGGGGAAGTTGCCCACCTGGTAGCCCCCGTCGCCGACGTCCCAGGGTTCGGCGATCAGCTTGACCTGGCTGATCACCGGGTCCTGGTGGACCAGGTCGAAGAACGCTGAAAGCTTGTCGACCGCATGGAACTGACGGGCCAGGCTGGCGGCGAGGTCGAAGCGGAAGCCGTCCACGTGCATCTCCAGCACCCAGTAGCGCAGGGAGTCCATGAGCAGCCCCAACATCTGGGGGTTGCTCACGTCCATCGTGTTGCCCGTGCCCGTGGTGTCGGTGTAGCGCCTTGGGTCGGCGGGGTCGAGCCGGTAGTAGCTGGGGTTGTCCAGGCCCCTGAAGCACAGGGTGGGCCCCGTGTGGTCCCCCTCTGCCGTGTGGTTGTAGACGACGTCCAGCACCACCTCGATGCCGGCCGCGTGCAGGGTGCGCACCATGGTCTTGAACTCGTTGACCACCCGGTGGCCCGGCCGCGCCGCGTAGCCCTGGTGGGGGGCGAAGAAGCCGATGGAGTTGTAACCCCAGTAGTTGCGCAGCCCCCGGTCTGCCAGCTGGTGCTCGTCCACGAAGTGGTGCACCGGCATGA
>JAJZYO010000531.1 GCA_021798075.1 Actinomycetes bacterium | reverse complement strand
GGTCCCTCCAGTTGGGGATGCGGCCGTCGCCGCTGCCAAAAAAGGTGAGCCGGCCGCCTGGGAGGTTGCATACCGGGCGTACGGGAAAGCGCTGATGGGGTACTTGATGGTGAGGCTAGAAAACCAGGACGACGCCAGTGAGGCTCTCTCTGAGACCTTCACGAGGGCGATCACCAAGGTGTCTGGCTTTCGCGGGGACTCCTACGCCTTTCGGGCTTGGCTCTTCACGATCGCCCGCAACGTATCGACTGACCAGCACCGCAGGCGGGCCCGCGTGGTCGTCGTGGCCGACCATCCCGACACCGAAGACCGCGGCCAGCCCTCCAACGAGGACATCGCGGTACTAAACGAGGACCTGGACGAGCTCCGCAGGGGCTTCGCCCGCCTGCCGCTAGCGGACCAGGAGGTCCTCTGGCTTCGGGTGTGCACTGGGCTCTCGGCGCAAGAGGTGGGTGAGGTCGTGGGGAAGCGGTCCGGTGCCGTCCGGATGCAGCAGATGCGAGCGCTCGAGGCTCTGCGCTCCCAAGTCGGCCGTCCCGAGGTGTCGTCATGAACGCCGAACTGCCCCAAAGGGACGAGCGGGCGCTCGCCGACGCTCTCGACAGGGCGCTCGGCCAGCGAGGCCGCCAGGGTGAGGCCGGCGAGCTAGCCAGCCTTGCGTCCAGGTTGCGAGCCGCCCTTGCCCCACCGCCACTTCCCGTAAACGGGGTGGCCGAGGTACGCGCCACGGCCTTGGCGATGCGCGCGACGCGCCGGAGGGGGCGGGCGAGGCTCCTCGTGGCCGCTGTGGTAACCCTTCTCGTCGGCGTGGCGGCGGGCGCCAGCCTCGACCGCACGCTCGCGCCCTCGCGCCCCTCCCAGTACCAGAAGGCACAGATGGCCCTCGCTTCGGCAGAGAAGTACCTGAGCGAAGCCCGCCTGGCATCGTCACAACACAAGGTGGCGGCGGCGGCGGCGGATATCAACAAGGCGACCAAGGTGATCCAGTCCGGCCGCGCCGGCCCCGTGCCCTCGATCCCTGCGAGCACCGTCTCGGCCAAGGCCACCGCCGCCTCCGAGGCCAACGAGATCGCGGCGCTCGAAAAGCTGATCGCCAAACAGGGCAAGGAGATCTCCCAGCTCGCTCACGAGCTGGAAGCCGCGCCCACGACCGGCGCCGCCCAGCGCCAGAGCCCGACGGCTGGCGTGGCCAGGACCACGACCACAACCACGCGTCCCGCCACGACGACATCGACGCCCCAGCCCTCGACGGCCCAGCCCTCGGCGCCCCAGCCCTCCACGCCTCGCTCCTCGGTGGCCCAGCCCGCCGGCGCGGGGAACGCCTCTACGCCAAACGGGCACGCTGCCAATACGACCTCACCTCCGACGTCCTCGCCTGCCACGTCTGCCCCCACTCGCTCGACTACGACCTCCGCTCCGCCCCCCATGACGGCCGCTCCGCCAACGACTGCGCCCCCCGCGACCGAGACGCCGCCGAGCGTCCCTGTGACCCACACCCTCACCAGCACCTCGACCACGCGTCGCGAGACGGCGGTGCCGCCCTCCACGACCTCGACCACCGTTTGGACCGGGCTCGGCCCTTCGCCCGTGGTGCCGGTGCCCACTACCTCTTCGACGGTGCCCGGGGGTACGACCACGACAACGCCCGACGCCGCTGGCACCACGTCGGCAGCTGCGACCTCCACGGTCCCAGCCGGCTCAACGACCACGCCCGCCACGACAGGAAGTTCCATGGCCACGACGACGACCACGCCGGCGGCATCGTCTAGATCGGGCGCGTCAGCGGGAGCCACCAGCACGACGGGCTCGGAGGCCGTCGGCCCGGCCACGACAAGCAGCGGCGCATAAGCGGGGAACGCGGGCGACGGGGACGGCGCCCAGCCGCTCAGCTAGGTTTGACGCCGAAGTGGGAGAGCCCTACCAGCGGACGGCCACGCGAAAGCTCACGATAGGGCCTGGCGGGGCGCCTGGCGTAGAGCTGGACACACCGCCGCGGCCGTTGCCTGCAGTTGTGCTCGGCCGCCGGCCGAGGCACCGCCAAGAGCGGGCGCCGAAGCCTCTTGTCTGGACCTGGCTCGCCTCCTTCGGGGCGCTGTTCGTCGCGGTGGCGGCCTGGAGCTTTGCGAGCCCGCTCGGTTCGGGCCCCGACGAGCCCGCACACCTCGACAGGGCCGTCTCGCTCGTGCGCGGGCAGCTCCTCGGCACACCCCTGGCCCACCCGACGAACGCGCAGAAGAGCGAAGTGACGGTCCGTGTCCCCGAGGTGTTCGCAAACCTGGCGAACGACGTCGGGTGCTTCCAGTTCAAACCGGCTGTCCCCGCCGGCTGCCAGGCACCCCTCAACGCCTCGACCAAAGAGGTGCCCACGCAGACCTATGTCGGGCGCTACCCCCCGCTCTATTACGCCCTTGTGGGCCTACCGACACTGGTGCTCGTGTCGGCGAAGGGCATCTCCCCGGCTCGCCTCGTCGGCCGGGCGCTCTCGGCGGCCTTGATCGCCCTCGCAGTCACCTCGCTCAGGCGCTGCCGGGGGGCGCCCCTGCTCGGCGCAGGCGTTGCGGTCGCCGTCACCCCGATGGCGTTGTACTTGGCGGCGGTCA
>JAJZYO010000530.1 GCA_021798075.1 Actinomycetes bacterium | reverse complement strand
TTCCGAGAGGTCTCACGACCTCCCTCACTGCAATGCTACGAGCGTAACTTAGCCCCGACCACCATAAACGCCCCGCCCAAGACGTGGGCGCAACTGCGGACCGACGCCGTGAAGGCCACCACGGCCAGCTACTGCGGCCGCTGCCTGCCCCGGGTACCGCCTGCCCCTCAGGCCCGAGGCTAAACAGCCTCCAGACGGAGGGCGTCCTCGCCCTGGCGGCTCGGCCCGAGCCTGGTCGGTCTCTACGTGCCGCGCGTCGGCGGCGGCGAGGCGGCCTCAGCCCCGGCAGCCCAGGCGCGCCGGGGGCGGTAGTAGCCTTCTTCTTCCTGGCCCCCTACCTGGTTATGTTGCTGTCGGCGGTCAAATCCAACCATAGACCTGTTCCACGCCCGGCCCTGTACTTGCCGACCCATGCCGAATGGTGAGCGGCCTCACCGCGGGCAGCATCGAGTAGGCCGATGGCGGCCGGCACCACCATCGAGGTCCACGGGCATCTGGCCGAGACCGGCCAACCGGCCAGGGTCCAACTGAGGGGCGGCCGGGTCGCGGCCGTCGAGGTGACCGAGAGCGCGCCCGACCGCTGGGTCGCGCCGGGGTTCGTGGACGCCCAGGTCAACGGTTTCGGAGGCTTCGACGTGAACGCCCCCGACCCGTCGGCCGACGAGATCTGCGCCATGGTGGAAGCGCTCTGGTGCCAAGGGGTGACCTCTTTGTGCCCGACCGTGGTGACCCAGAGCGAACAGCAGATGTGCCGGTCCCTGCGGGCGGTGGCGGAGGCGGCCGGCCGCTCCTCCCTCATGGCCCACTCGTTGCCCATGGCCCACGTCGAGGGGCCGTACCTTTCTCCTGAGGACGGGCCCCGCGGTGCGCACGCCCGGGAGCACATCCGCCCCGCCAGCACGGCTGAGTACGAGAGGTGGCAAGGCGCGGCAGGCGGGAGGGTCGGTGTCGTGACTTTGGCGCCGGAAGCCCCCGGCGCCCTCGAGTACACAAGGGCACTGGCCGCCGAGGGGACGGTCATCGCCATCGGGCACACTGCTGCCAGCCCTGCCTTGGTGCGAGAGGCGGCGGACGCCGGCGCCCGCCTCTCGACCCACCTCGGCAACGGTTGCCATGCGTTGCTGCCCCGGCTGGACAACCCCATATGGGCTCAGCTGGCGGAGGACCGGCTGTGGGGCAGCTTCATCTTCGACGGCCACCACCTCCCACCCGAGGTCATGAAGGTCATGCTGAGGGCCAAGGGCCTGGCGCGAGCGCTTTTGGTGAGCGACTCGGTGGCCCTGGCCGGCGCGCCGCCCGGCAGCTACGAAAGCCCCGTCGGCGGGAGGGTGGAGCTCGGGGCGGACGGGCGGCTCAGCCTGGCGGGTTCGGGCTTCCTCGCCGGCTCGGCCAGCCCGCTCAGGGCCGGCGCCCGCAATGCGATGGTCCACGCCGGCGTGGGCCTCCGCGCGGCCATGAAGTTGGTCGCGGCCAACCCGGCTCGCCTCTTGGGCCTGGGCGGCCCGTCGGGACGGGGATCCGTAAGGGTGGGGAAAGCGGCCGATATCGTCGTTTTTCGCCTCGACCAAGAGACAAAGGAGCTTACGGTGGAAATGACTGTCGTTGCCGGTTCGGTCGTGTACGAAGCGAGGTGACCATGAGGGTAGTTGTTTGCGATGACGCTCTTTCCCTCGGGCGCTACGCCGCGGCAGAGGTGGCGGCCGCTTTAGCCGCGGCGGAGGGCCCGGGGGGGCGCGCCCGGCTCGTGCTGGCCACGGGGCAGTCCCAGTTCGAGACCCTGGCGGACCTGGTCCGGCGCCCCGTGGCCTGGGAGCGCGTGGACGTGTTCCACCTCGACGAGTACGTCGGCCTGTCCGCTCTCCACCCGGCCAGTTTCCGGCGGTACCTGAAGGAACGGGTGGCCGACTTGGTGCCCGCGACCATGCACTACGTAGACCCGTCGTCCCCCGAGCAGCTGCGCGCGCTCGGCCAACTGCTGACGTCCGGGCCGGCCGACGTGGCCCTGGTCGGCGTGGGCGAGAACGGCCACATCGCGTTCAACGACCCGCCGGCGGACTTCGCGGCCACCGAGCCCTACATCGAGGTCAGCCTGGACGCCCGGTGCCGGGCGCAACAAGTGGGCGAGGGCTGGTTCGCCCGGTTGGAAGACGTGCCCGAGCGTGCCGTCACCATGTCGGTGCGCACCATCATGAGCGCCCGCAAGATCGTCTCGGCCGTGCCCCACGACGCCAAGGCGGAGGCCGTCGCCAAGCTGTTGGCCGCCACCAAGCCCATAGCTGAAGTCCCAGCCACGGCCTTGCTCGCGCACCCGGACACAACCTTGGTGCTCGACCGCGCTTCGAGCCGGCTCCTGCCGCCCGCGGTCTGGGCCCGGTGCATCGTCCTTTGAAATCGAGATAATGGCCTGGCTAGGGGGGCCCGGCGGGCAATGGCTCTGGCTACCGGCCGAGCAGGGCGCCGACAGACGGCTTCCACTAGCGGGACCTTCCGGGTTAGGACCAGGTGAGGCTTGATCTGCCCTGGTAAGGAGGGTTTCCTGTTGCGCCAAGCGTATTACCTAACTGAGCTGTCGCTGGCCGGGACGGCGAGGGCGACTTCGTC
>JAJZYO010000529.1 GCA_021798075.1 Actinomycetes bacterium | reverse complement strand
GCCTCCCCCGGGGCTCGCCGGCCTCCCCGCCACCCCCCGAGCTCGCCGGCCTCGCCGCCACCCCCGAGCTCGCCGGCCTCGCTGCCACCCCCGATGCGCCCGAATATGTTGTAGCACTTATGTTCTGGATTCGGGACATAAGTGCTACGGGATTCGCCGGCCCCGATCAAGGGACCGGCCTCGGGCCGCGATCGCGATCGCGATCGCCTTTTGGCGCCAGGTTCCTAGATCATTTATCGCGCCTGCAGTTGTAGGCCACCCGCAGGTTACGACGGCCCAATGGCAGCTGGTGCCCGCTGTAACGCTGTTGGCCTTATCGGGTCGCCCGCCGGTCCCAGTCGACCCGGAGCCGGTGCGACAGGTCGGTGACGGAAGTTGCCCCCCGTCGTAGGCGGCGAAGGAGGCTCGCAGCCGCCCCGTCGTTGCCCTGAGCGGGGGCACCCTGACCTGAAATTGCCTCTTTGGCCAAGGAACGGAGGGCGCCTACAAATAGCTCCACTAGCCTCGAAGCATCGCCCAAGGTGACCGGGGTTGAGGCGGTGCAAATGGAGCCTGTCCAGTGGCTGAAAACCACCGTTGACGTCGCAGGGTGCCAGGTGACCCGGAGGAAGCGGTCTCCGCCGCGGCTGTCAGGCAGCACGAGCGTCCGGGTTCGTGGTTCCTCCACCTCTCAAGTATGACCCCCGCAGCTTCAGGATGCTAGGGGTGTCCGGCGCCGACGGCGCCCGCAGATCCAGTAAGCGACCGAGTTTCCCGCATTGAGTGCAGTAAGGACGAACCAGACTCGTTTGTCGCCCCTGATGTCGGACGACGGCCGGCGCCGGATGTCGCGCCATGTGAAAGCAGTAACAATGATGTACCCGACCCCGGCAAGGGCGAGTGCTGCCTTGTTCGTTTTCTTGTGTCCCATACCGCCCATTGTGTGCTGTGCTGCTCCCTACCCATGGGGTCTTACGGCCTTATCCGGCGAACGCAGCGTAAGCTTCGCGGGCTCCATAGTAGACAAGCACGTAGCCGGCCGCCGGGTCTGCCCACCAGAAGCCAGCCGCGGCGTTTAGGACGAGCCCCACGAGTACCGCGCTGGCAAGTACGCCGTCGATGAAGGTGACGCGCCCCTCCGTGCGCAGCACCGGGTTCCCGAGGGCGTCTCCGGTTTGCGCCTTGCCGGCCGCTAGCACGAACATCGCCAAAGCGGTCACTCCCGTCCAGATGATCCCAACAACGCTGTGGCGGGGATGGAAGCCTGCTGCGAGGACGACGGTGCTCTGAAGGGCCAGGTAGACGGCCAAAGCGGTAAAGGCCATGCCGATCAACTTCATTGCTTTTCGACGGCGCTGTTCCGCCACGTCCGCGAGCTCCCAGAGGACGACTGTCGAGGCAACTATCTCGATCAGGCTGTCAAGGCCGAACCCGGCGAGGGCTACTGAGCGCGCTGCGATGGCGCTGGAGGCGAGGACGACGACGCCAATGACGTTCCAGCCAAGGGTGACGAACTCCAGGTGGCGACCTCGGGCCAGCAGCTTGGAACGGGCGGGGTCGAGATCGGAGGTCACTATCGTGACATTATGGATATATCGGTCGTGACTGTGTCAAGGTCACGTGCGCGACGGGGGGCGACGGCGAGCGGCATCTCCCCGCCTCTTTTCCTCGTAGTTTCTATTGCGTGGGTGAACCCGGGAACTGGCTGCTCCTCGTCTACAAGGTGCCGGTCGAGCCTGCTCGTGCCCGTGCCATGATCTGGCGCCGGCTGAAAGCCTTGGGCGCTGTGTACCTCCAAGATGGCGTCGCCGCTCTACCCGCCTCCTCGCCAACAGAGAGAGCGCTCCGTGCGCTCCAAAAGGAGGTCGCCAACTTCGGCGGGACCGGTTACCTCATGAGCTGCACCGTAATAGCTGGCCACGCGCAGGCCGTTGCGGCCTATAACCGCGCCCGCGACGAGGAGTACGCAGAGATCGTCTCACGATGCCGGGACTTCGAGGCCGAGATCGAGCGAGAGACGAGCGCCCGCCACCTCAGCTACGCCGAGCTCGAGGAGAACGACGAGGACCTCGCGAAGCTAAAGCGGTGGCTGGAGAAGGTTCAGGCCCGTGACGTGCTCGGTGCGGGGCAAGGCCCGCAGACGGCGGAGGCTGTGGCTCGTTGCGAAGCCGCCCTCGAAAGCTTTGCCGCTGCCGTGTACGAGGCCGACGCCCCCCGGTGACTAACTCCGCGGAGGAGAGCTGTGGGCACGATATGTGCGAGCCACCGAGGTTTTCCGGGCGGCGGGAGGGCCGATTGGGCCGGCTCGGCCAGGTCGGCCGATTGCGTGGGGCCCTGGCTGCCAACCTTGCGTTGGTGGGCGCCCTAGTCGGCGTCGGACTGAGGGCGCGTTCGATCGGAGTGTTTGCCGAGGGCGTCGATTACTTGGCCGATGCTGGCGCGATTGGTCTGTCCTTGTTTGCCGTCCACCTCTCGCGCCCGGCGGGGGGGCGAGGACCGCGCCCGGCGGGGGGGCGAGGACCGCGCCCGGCGGGGGGGCGAGGACCGCGCCCGGCGGGGGGGCGAGGACCCGCGGCGGGCAACCTGAGGGCGGCCACTGTCGCTGCGGCAGTCAACGCCGGGT
>JAJZYO010000528.1 GCA_021798075.1 Actinomycetes bacterium | reverse complement strand
CTATGGGGCCATGGCGTCGGCAGCCGCGTCGGGTTCCGAGGTTGAGCTGGGCACGCAGCAGCCAGTTGCTCGGGAGAGGTGACGGGGGCCTGGCCGGCGAGCGCCCTATTGGCTAGCCGCAGCGGGCCCTCCCCAAGCGGCCCCGCCGGCGGGCACCCACCCCTTGATTAGGTGCGCGACGGCACTGCGTCGAGAGACGCGAGCCACTCGAGCTGGACGGTCTGGTGAAATGCTTCGCCGCCCTCGTGGCCGTTGAAGGGGTACTCCACGATTTGCTTTTCTCCCCCGTAGCGGTTGAACGCTGCGTAGACGGTGGAGGGAGGGCAGATCGGGTCCATCAACGCCACCGAAAAGAGCGCCGGCGCCTTGGCGAGCGGCGCAAGGGCAGCCGCGTCGAAGTAGGCGAGGGTCGAAAACACAGTGGCCGTTTGGTCTCGGTGGGTCTTCAGGTAACGCACGATCTCCCCGTAAGGGTCGCTGTCGATGATCTCGGTCGCCCTGCGGAAGTCGCAAAGGAACGGTACGTCGGCCATCGCCGCCCACACGTCCCTCGCCAAGGAGGCGACGGCCAAGGTCATGCCCCCTCCCTGGCTGCCCCCCGAGACGGCCACCTGCCTCGGTCGGACCATGGGGTGAGAGCGCACCGCGTCGACGGCCAGCACGGCGTCGGTGTACACACGCCGGTAGTAGTACTCCTTCGGGTCGCCGATCCCTTTTGTCATAAAGCCCGGGAATGAGGGCGCCGACCCGGTCGGGTCAGGCGTGTCGCCCGGGCTCCAGGCCGAGCCCTGGCCCCGGGTGTCCATCACGAAGCTCGCGTACCCCGCCAGCGCCCAGACGCTCACCTCGTGAGGGAGGCCACGCCCGCCCCCGTACCCTTGGAAGCGCACGACGGCCGGCACCGGTGCCTCGATGTTCGCCGGCAGGTGCAGCCAGGCTTTGACGCGCTGCCCCCCGAAGCCCGAGAACGTGACGTCGAATGTGTCCACCAGGGTGAGGCCGGTCTCGACCTTGCGCCACTCGGCTGGCTGGGCGCCAGCGCGGCTCTCGGCGAGCGTGGTCGACCAAAAGCTCTCGGCATCGTCGGGCAGCGCGAGCTCTGGCATGTACTTGGTGAGCTCGTCCTTCGGCATGTCGTAGTAGGGCATATCGGCTCTCCTTGGTCGGTGGCAGGACGATGCTCAGATCTCGAGCGGTCTCTACGCCTGCGTGGCGCTCGGGGCTGGTTGGCTCGCCCCACGCCGGGGATGCTACCCGCCACCGGCCGGGCGCACCTACCGCTTGGTCGTCAGCTGCTTGATGCCGGCGGACAAAAGGGTGCCGCGCGCCACCTTGAACGGGTCGCTCGGCGGGTTGGCCGAGCTCGAGCCGAGGTAGACCTTGCCCGCGGGCACGAGCGTGCCGCTGGCGTGGATGTTGACGGTGAACGCCTTCGTGCAATGGGTGGCGAAGTTGAGCCCGTCGAGCAGGCCGAAGTCGACGAAACGGAAGTAGATGGTGCGCTTGTTGCCGGAGAGGGCCACGATGTCGTGCCCCTGGCTCGTCATGGCGCTCACGTCCGTGAACTGCCCCGAGGCGACCTGGAGCGAGCCGGCGAATATCACTTTGTCCTGTACGGCGGCGTGGGTGAAGCGGAGCGCCCATCCGCCGTTGGCGTCGTACCAGAGGTAGGCCGCGTCGGCGCCGGGTGTGAAGCTGCCAGGGGCGCCTTGGACCGCCAGGGCCCAGCCGGCCTTGACGCAGCTGTCGGCCGGCGCGGAGGGAGGCGGCGCGGGGCTCGGGAGCGCGCCAGAAACGGTCGTCGTCGCCGAGAACAGCGTCGTGGTGGGGGTGGTGTTGCCCGCCGGACGGTGGTGGCGGGAACGGTAGTGCTGGTGAGGGTAGGCCGCGGCAGCGCCAGCAGCACCGACCGTGCCTGCCACCGCACCGGTGGCGAAGGCGGCCGTCAGCAAAGTGTTGCGTACCCGGTGACGGGCGCGTCGCGCTCGACCAGAGCGCTCACTGCGTGCCATAGCCTCGTCACCTCCCTGTTCGCGGGCCCTCCCGCCGCCAGCTCTTATCGTCTCACCATTGTCGACGCGAGAGTTGGCAGGCCTGCAATCGAATTGTGATGGAATTGTGAAGGCCGCCCTACCGGCGCTCGTCAGTCACCGCGGCGAGGACCGGGCGCGCCGGCCTCTGGCGCTTCGAGAGGAGGCCGGAGGGCCCGGTGAAGGCCAGTAGCCGCGGCCCGTGGGGACTTGGGGTGCCGCGCTCGGCCCCGCTAAGGTCGGGCCAGCCAGGAGGGGCCAGCCAGGAGGGGCCAGCCAGGAGGAGCCAGCCAGGAGGAGCGAAAGGAGAGCCCGAGCATGGAACAGGCAACCGGGAGCGCCCAGCCCTCACCAGAGCACCCTCACGCAGCAGTCGCGCGACCCCTTTCGGCTGAGGAGGAGCGGCTGGTCGACGCCTACTGGCGGGCGGCCAACTTCCTGTCGGTCGGCCAGATCTACCTCCTCGCCAACCCCCTGCTGCGCCAGCCCCTGGAGCCCGAGCACGTGAAGCCGCGGCTCTTGGGCCACTGGGGCACGACGCCGGGCCTCAACTTCGTCTACGTCCACATGAAC
>JAJZYO010000527.1 GCA_021798075.1 Actinomycetes bacterium | reverse complement strand
CGTCAAGTACGGCGGCCCAGGCTGCACGGTAATCGCGCAGGACGCTCTCGTCCACCATGTACCTGGTAGCCCGGGCACGCTGCCCACTGACCTGGCTGTAGAAGTCAATTTTCGACCTCGGCTTGGCCCGCGCCTCCACCACGGGGCGGACGAGCTCGAGCACGGTCATGCCCGCCTCCGGTTCGTTGCGCCAGTAGTGGAGGCTGGCGCGCGCCAGCTGGACATCGATCCAAACTTCGGCCCATTCATCGGTGCCTTTGTCCGCACAGGACTGCAACCTGGCCTCGGCCGCGTCGAGCGCGGCGAACGCAGCGTCATGGCGGTGGTCGGCCGTCTCGAGGGTACCCAGCAACTGAAGGGCCCTCGCTGCCATGACGACCGTACCGGAGGAAGCGAGCTTCACCGCCTCCTCATACGCCGCCCGGCTCTCGCTGAAATTGCCCACCCGCCAGGCGAGGCGGCCCAGCTTCAGGCAGATCCCCACCGCCTGCTCGGCGTGGCCTGGCTCGGCCCCGAGCAGGGCCAGGCCCCGGCGGTAGGACGAACGTGCCTCGTCGTTGGCGAACGCCGCGACGGCACGGTCGCCGGCGAGCTCGAGGTAATGGACGGCGCGTTCTGTTTCCCCCGCCATGGCGAAGTGGTGGCCGAGCAAGCCCGCCACCTCTTCGAGCCGGCCGGCCGAAGCCTCCTCCAGGCCCCAGGCGGCGCGCGAGTGCAGGCTCTGGCGCTGGCCCCTCAAAAGGCCCTGGTAAGTCGACTCTTGGATCAAGGCATGACGGAACCGGTAGGCAGGTTCGGGGACCTTGCGCAACTCGACGAGGAGGCCCGCGGCACAAAGCTCGGACACGGCGGGGACAAGGCCGCCGCCGAGGTCGGTGACGCTGGCCAAGGCAGCCAACGAGAACTCTGGCCCGAGCACCGAACCCGCGACGATGGCGTGGCGTGGGGCCGGCCCGAGACGGTCGACCCGGGAACGGACCAGCCGTTCTATGGCTTCTGGGAGCTCCCCCTGGGCCGCCCGGTCGAGCCGCCACCCGCCTCGCTCGGTCCTCACCAGGGCGCCCGTCTCGAGCATTGACGCCAGTTGTTCTTCGAGGAACAGAGGGTTGCCCTCCGCTCTCTGGCTGACCGTCGCCACGACATCGTCCGCTGTGGCCGGGCCGAGCAAGGCCCTCGCGAGATCGCGCTCGGCGTTGCTGGCAAGAGCGGTGAGCTCGACCTTGCGCAGCCTGAGGCCCGCGGCCTCGGCCAAGGCCGCTTCCAGGGCCGAGAAGCCGGGGTCGGGCTCGGGGCGCCGGGTGAGGACCAGCACCAGCTGCCCGTGCGTGGTCAGTGACGAGAGCTCTTTGGTGAGGCGCAAAGAAGTGGGGTCGGCCCAATGCAGGTCCTCCAGCACGACCAGTGTGGGGCCGTGGGCGACGAGGTGGGATAGCAGGGCCAGGACGGCCGCGAACCGTGCTTTTTGCAGCTGTTCCGGGCTGGGCTGCGGGACGCCGGTGGCGGGCCGTCCCGTCCCTATGCCCATGACCTGAGCCAGCATGTCGACCTGGTCCTGGTCCGCCCTGGCCCCAAAGGCCGCTTTCACAGCCCTTTCCAGCGCCTGGCGAGCCATCTCGTCACCATGTTCGGGGGCCGCCCCCACCCAGCCCGACAGCAGTTGCTGGTAGACGCCGTAGGGCTGCGACGAACGGTAAGAGGCCGCCCTGCCTTCGATCCATAGCGGCAGGCGCCCGGACCCGGTCCCCACCCAGCCCATGAACAGCTTCCGGAACTCGTGGACGAGCCGGGTCTTGCCGAGGCCTGGTTCTCCCGCTATCACGAGCACGCTCCCTTGGCCGGAGGTCACCTCGCGCAGCGTCTCGTGTAGCAACGACAGCTCGGCCGTGCGGCCGACCAGGGGGGCCGCACCCGCCAGCCGGCGCCGGCCTGCTTGGCCGGCGGGCCGAGCTTTGGGCTGCTCCAGGTACCGCGCCTTGAGGGGCTTGGCCCCGGGAGAAATTACCACCTCCTCCAATGGTCCCCACTCGAAGAGGCCCTCGGTGGCGGCGTGCGTGGCCGGTCCGACGAGCACCGAAGTGGGGCGGGCCAACGACTGGAAGGCTGCGGCAGCGCGCACCACCTCGCCCACCGCCCCGTACTGGGCCATGGCATAGGCGCCGATCGGCCCGACCACCGCCGGGCCCGTCTCTACCCCGGCCCGCAATGTTAGCCCCGACGCGCTCCAACCAGCTGCGGTAACGGCGCGGAAGGCCGCCCGGAGCGCCCGTTCGGGGTCGTCCTCGTGGGCCTCGGGAGCACCAAAGAGGGCCACGAGGCCAGCCCCCGAGACCGAGGTGACCATCCCCCCGAACGCCTCTACGTCGGCGACGACTTGTGCCAGCGCGCCCCCCACAAGCTCGCGGACTTCTTCGGGTCCCATCCTCTGGCCACCCCCCGGGGGGCCGGACAGTTCGGCAAACAACACGCTCACCAGCCGGCGGTCCTCGGGGTACTGCGGTGCCGCCCGGGGGGCGGGCTGTTCGAAAGGGGACGCCACCGCGGTAGACCCATGCACCTCTTCCAGGGCTGGGGAGGTCCGCAGCCCGAGCTCCTCCAGAGCGGTGCGG
>JAJZYO010000526.1 GCA_021798075.1 Actinomycetes bacterium | reverse complement strand
CCCTCCAACCGGGGTAACCCAACCGGCGTTGCTGTCACCGTCGCCATCAGCCCCAGAGAAGGGGTGGAGCCGCCCACCTGGAATGTCCACCCAACGACCCACCCTGGGGATGACGTCGCCAGAGCCTCTTTCGCGGACACTGAGGCTCATGACCTTCACTGATTACCTGATCGACATCGCCCTCATCGCCATCGTGCTCCTCCAGGTAAGGGGGCGCCGCCTCACCGTCCGCAACCTGGTCCTCCCCGTCGCCATATGCGTCTGGGCCGCTACCCAATACCTGCACGGGATCCCAACCGCAGGCAACGACTTGCTCCTCGTCAGCCTCGGGGCCGGCGCTGGCGTCGTCCTCGGCACCTTGACCGGCGCCTTCACGCGTGTGACCGCCGGAGCCGACGGGAGCCCTCTCGCCAAGGCCGGCGCCACGGCAGCCATCCTCTGGGTGGCGGGGGTTGGGACACGCTTCGGCTTCCAGTTCTACGCAACCCACGGTGGTGCGGGTGCGATCGGCCGGTTCTCTGCAGCGCACGCGATCACCTCGAGCAATGCCTGGGTCGCCGCGCTCTTGTTCATGGCATTCGGCGAGGTCCTCGCTAGGACGGCACTGGTCGCTTTCCGGGGCTTCAGGGTCGCCCCGGAGCACTTCCTCGGCGGGTCGCGCATACTTGGTAATGGTGGTAGCACTTACTGACCTCGAGCCCACCAGGGCCCGCACCGGGCTGGCGTCGGCCCTCACCCTTGCGGGGATGTGCCTGCTTGTGTGGGGGGTCACCGAGGAGGCCCAGGTGGGCCTCCTCGGGCGCCACCTGACGACCCTGGTGTCTTTGGCGGTCGCGAGCGCCGCCTGGGTCGCTTGGGAGGTGAGCCGGCACTTCCGGCCGCCGGCCGCTACCACGGCAGTCGAGTTGGTAGCGATCGGCATCGCTGGGGGGACGCTCGCCTCCCTGGCACCTCTCGGCCTCGTCTACGTGGGTGTTGCTGCACTCGCGGCAACGCTCACCTGGCGCCTCTCAGTGGCAATGTGGGTGGCCGTCCTCAGCCTGGCTGCCCTGGGCTTGGCACTGGAGCTGGCCGGAAAGGATCTCACACTCCTTGGCAGCGGTGTTGCTGCCGTCGTCGCCGGCCTGGCAATCGGCACGAGCCGCATCGAATCAGCCAGAGCTTTGGACCGAGCGGCGCGAGTGCGGGTGGCCGAAGCCGAAGCCGAAGCCGAGCGGGCGAGGGCGGAGCTCTTGGCGGGGCGCAACCACATGGCAAGAGAGCTGCACGACGTGCTCGCCCACACCTTGTCAGCACTGTCACTGCGGCTCGAGGCCCTTGACACCGTCATGAGCGCGAGCGGGTCGTCCGCAGAGCTGAGGGAGCAGCTGGCTGTCACCAAACAGCTCGTCCACGCCGGCCTCCAAGATGCCCGCGGCGCCGTCCACGCGTTGCGCGAAGATGTCCCGCCCCTCGACCGGCAGCTGGAGAAGCTCGCCACTGAGTCGGGTGCAACCCTCCGGGTCGCCGGGCTGCCCCGCCAGCTCGGCCCCGACATTTCGCTCGCCCTCCACCGGGCCGCCCAGGAAGGCCTGACCAACGTGGTGAAACACGCCCCGGGGGCGAGCACTCTAATCGAGCTCGATTTCAACGACCGCACGGTCGCCCTGTCAGTGACCAACGGGCCACCGACAGGCCCACCGTCGCCGATCTCGGGCACAGGAGGCGGCTACGGGCTTCAGGGGATCAAAGAGCGACTGCTCTTAGTGGGCGGGCGGGCCGAGGCCGGCCCCATCGGCGATGGCTGGCGCCTTGTCGCTGAGGCGCCGGCGTGAGGGTGGTCATAGCCGACGACCAAAGGGTGGTCCGGGAAGGCCTGGCGACGATCATCTCGGGCCTCGCCGGCCTCGAGGTTGTAGGCCTCGCCGCGAACGGGGAGGAGGCCGTCGCCATCGCCCGCGAGGAGCGGCCCGATGTCGTCTTGATGGACCTCCGCATGCCCGTAATGGACGGCGCGCAAGCCACCGCCGCGATCCGGGCCTCCCAGCCAGCAACCCACGTGGTGGTGCTGACGACCTACGCCGATGACGACTCAGTGCTTTCCGCTCTCTCGGCCGGAGCGTCTGGCTACCTGACGAAGGACGCCAGTCGCGACGACATCCGCCGGGCACTCGAGGCGGCCGCCGCGGGCCAAACCGTGCTCGACCCAACCGTCGGCGCCCGCCTCGTAAAGGCTGCCGAGGCCGGAGGCCTGGCACGCGCCAGTTCCGCGTCGCCGGCAACCGCTCCCAGACCTCTACCCGACGGCCTTACCGAAAGGGAAGCCGAGGTTCTCGCCTTGATCGCCCAAGGAAAGTCCAATGGCGAGATAGCCTCGGAACTGTTCATCGCCGAGGTGACCGTGAAAACTCACGTCAACCGGATCTTCGCCAAAACCGGGAGCCGCGACCGGGCCCAGGCAGTCGCCTACGCCCACCATCAGGGACTAGTAGCGGGCTGACCGCCCCCCCCAGGTTGGCGGGGACCGGAACTGGCCCCGGCGACGGCGAGGCCGTTGAGGCGGGCCACGTAGGAGACGGCGCCCCCGTGCCAGGGTTGTTGGCCACAACCCGCTGCCACATGCCCTCGC
>JAJZYO010000525.1 GCA_021798075.1 Actinomycetes bacterium | reverse complement strand
GCTTCGCGAGTGTGAATCTGGCGACAACTACCAGGCGGACACCGGCAATGGTTTTTACGGTGCCTACCAGTTCGCTTGGTCCACCTGGACCCAGCTCGGCTACCCGGGCCGGCCGGACCTGGAGCCCTACTGGATGCAGGACCAGGCTGCGCAACGCCTCCAAGCCCTCCAAGGCTGGAGCCCGTGGCCCTCATGTAGCGCCGCCCTAGGTCTCTGACCAAAAAGCAGCTCTCCAACTCCAAGCCTCCGTGTCCGGGGCAGATAAGCTCAACCTGGCCAATTAGCTAGTTGGCGAACTTCCAAGATGGCTACCAGCGAGCTTTCAACAGTTCACGACAACGTGTTCAAAGCCCTCTCCGACCCCACCAGGCGGGGCGTACTCGAGGTTCTAAGCAGGGGGGAGATGGCGGCGGGGGAGATAGCATCGCTCTTCCCGATCTCGGGGCCATCGGTTTCACGTCACCTGGCGGTGCTGCGATCGGCGGGCCTTGTGACCGAAAGGCGCGACGCCAACCGGCTTATCTACTCCCTGGAGCAGGACAAATTGGCGGCTGTCTTGGGTGCCTGGCTCGGCGCCGTATGCCCCACCAGTCCCCCTCGGCCCGCCGCGCTCGAGCGACCTGCCCGAGAAGTCGCCCCGAAGTCCGGCCACAAGAAGAAGGGCAAGTCAGCGGCAAAGCGCAAGCGCAAAGTGCCTCCCTCGGAAGCTGGGGAAAGCTCGGGGAGCGAGGTCGGGGCCGGCCTGGCCGCCGACCGCGCCGGCACGCCCTATGACCCAGGCGAAGAGCTCGGATAGCGGCACGCCACCCGGCGCTGGTCGGTACCGGTCACCAGGAAAGCCTTCGTTGGCGGCGATCCTGCCTGCCATTTTGGCCCATCACCGTGCCATCGCCGCCAACTCTCGGAGGGGCCGCACTCTGGGCGCTACCGCTGCCATGGCGACCCTACCCCCGCCCGCGCGCCCAGTCGTGAACCCGGCGGCAGCGGCGACATCGGCAAGCGTCACTCGATCGCGGCGTCCCGCAGCAGCCCAGCTCGCAAAGCCGATGCGCTGGACCTCGAGAGGCGAACCACCGGCCGCAGCGCAAGCCGCCTCGAGCGCCCTCTCCTCGAACTCGACGCCGCGCTCTGACGCCGGGACAACGATGGCCTCACGAGCCTCGCCCGTGTCGAAGGGAGCGAGCTCCGTCGCCCAGAGCGTGCCAGAGAAGTAACCCGAGCGCTCGAAGCGCTGGGCCAGCGAGAGGTCCCCGCTCAATAGCAGCGCCACGGGCAGGCCTTCGAAGGCAAGACGGCGCGCCAGGTAGCCGAAGGACTCCGCCTCGCCGGCACCAAGCACGTTGACGTCGTCCAAAGCCACGAGAATGCCGCTGCCAAGCAGCGAAGCCGCACGCCCCCATCCCTCAAGGACCCCCTTCAGGTCCGCCCACGACGACCCTCCCACCGCGAGAGCGCGCCTCGAGGGACGGACTTCCTTCCAGTGCCGGCTGACGCTCGCGATCACCTCCGAAGACAGCGAGCCCATCGCGCGCTCCTTCGCCAGGCAACGATGGAAAATTGCTGCCCATCCAAGGCGAACCTCGACGTGACGGCAAAGAGCGCGGAGCAAGGCAGTCTTGCCAATGGCCGGGCCGCCAGCCACGAGACGATGGAAGCGCAGGTCACGCGGGCCGCTTTGGTAGATATCGAGAGCAGCCCCGACAATCCCTGACGTGCCGAGGTCCTCTTCGCTCGGCCTATCCACGAAGTGGGGAGGGTCGGCCCCGCGGAAGGGTCGGTACGGGGGTGGACAGTCGTGCATCGTTGCTACCTCCTATGAGCCCATGAGGCCGAGCGCGCCTCGTCGTTGGCGCGCTTGGCCGCCGCTTCCTCGGCTTTTACATCCGGCCACTCCGGCCGCTCGGACAGCAACGGCAGCCGAGCCAGGACCGGTGGCAGCCTGCTCCAAAGCACGAGGGCCGTCCCTGCCGGTAACGTCCTGATCTGGTCCGCTCTGAGCACCGGCTCGCTTTCCCAGGTCGTCGTGCGCGACTGGTCGCCCCCACCTTGGCCTCTCACGCCCCGGTGGGTGGACTCCCGCCGGGTGCGGCGCAAGCCGCAGACACGCTCGAGGTCCGACAGGTCGTTCGGGGAGGTCAAACCGCCCAAGACAGCCGTGACGGACGTGGCATTACCCATGGTCTCGGCCTTTTGGGCGCCCCATCGGGTCACTGCCTGGGAGAACGACTGCATTGCGTACACAACTACGATCCCCCGGCCGCGGCCGTCTGCCAACAGCTCGGGCAGCGTGGGCAAGGGGGCGATACTCGGTGCTTCGTCCAGCAAACCGAGGAGCGGCGGGTCGAGCCGCCGTCCCGGCATGCGGGCCGCCAAGCGCTCAGCGCAATCGAATACCTCGTCGGCAAACGCCGTGATCAACGGCGCCACGGCACCCAGGCGCGAGCCCTTTCCGAGCAAGTAGACGGTGCCTCGCGCCGCTAGCAGCTGCTCGATGTCGAGCTCCTCTCCCGGTGGGGGCGAGCATGCTTCAGTGACGGCCTCGTGGCTGAAACAGGCGAGTGCCCTAGCCACATACCGCAAGACCCCCGAAGTCGTCTCGGCGGCCCCGCC
>JAJZYO010000524.1 GCA_021798075.1 Actinomycetes bacterium | reverse complement strand
GCGTGCCGACCGCCAAGGTGGCAAAGCTCGCCACGCTGACGGCGGCGTCGGTGTAGGTGGTCGTCGGGGCCACGTCCACGGTGATCGTGGCGACACCGTGCGTGAGGGTGAAGCTGCCCGTGCCGACCGAGGCGACCTTGCCTCTCACGAGGGGGCGGGGCGTCGCGGCATCGGCCATCGGCGACCCGAGCCCTACATCTACAGCGGTGCCGAACATGGCGAGCCCTGACGTCGCGGCGAGCAGGGCAAGCACCGAGCTTCTCGGGCGCCGCAGTCCCACGGGACGCAGCCATGGTTTCCTCCTACCATTAGTACTAGTACCATTAGTATTAGTAGTGTCTCCTGCGGTCATCGCCAGTCCCTCCGGTTCCTTTTTGTGTCTTCCCGCCTTATCTGCACCTCGCTACGTCCCGAGGCGCTGCAGCAAATCGTAAGTGCCGGAACTTAATGCAATCTGTGAAGGGGCGTAAAGTTCTGTATAGAAGCGTCGCAGGTCTGACACAGAGGGAGCGGCGACCATCGTCATGCGGCTCTCCGAATGATCACTTTCGCGAGGGTATGTACCCGCGCCCTCGGCGGTGACCTAGCTAGCAGCTTGCGAAGCGTTGGCCGCTGCCCACAGCGAGGACCGTGACGGGCTTTGGCAAGTGGCCCCGCGTAGTGGACATGCCGTCACGGGGCGAGCTCAGGCTGCAAGGTGCTGCCCAACGACCAGGACCATGGTTGCCTCGGCCGCGGACTTTCCGGACGGTTAGCCCGGGCGGTACGTGACCTTCACTCGCTGGGCGAGTAGAAGTTCCTACCCTTCACCGCTGGCAAGGCCGCGAGGCGCTCAGTTAGCGCCTTCACGACCCGGCGGCGGTCGACGGAACCGGCTACCGAAGAATCCCGGCCCAGCCCCGGCCGGCCGCGCGTCGGGGCGCTCCGGGCGGCCGCTACGGACTGGCTCTACCAGCCCAGTCGGGCGTGCGGTCCGTGCGGCCAGCTTGAGGCTCAGGCCGTGGCCGCCGTGGGCCCCCACAGCGGTCACCCTGACCGGCGGCCTGGTCGCCTCCTGGGGGCCCTTCGGCCGTCGAGCACGACATGACGTTTGATCCAGCCAGCCTGCCGTCGGCTCTGAGAGGTCCACCAGCGTCATCGTAGGCTCGGGCGCCTGTCGTGGCTCGACGCCTCGCGGGGGTGCGCTTCCCATATACTTCGGCACCATGAATATCCGGGTACCGTATATTCGGCGGGTGGGCGAGCTCCTCGGATGGTAGCCATGAGCGGGCGGAGCACCGCTGGGCGGGGTGAACAGGGCGGTAGTTCACAACTGTCTCGCCAGGAGCTGGTTGACCGGTTCTTGGGGCTGCGCCCGGCGCTGGCACGCCGCTTCGCCGCGGCGAGGTCGCCGGAGCTGCGAAGTGAGCTCGGACCGGTGACGGTGCACCAGCTCGAGGTGCTCCATGGCCTCGCCGCCGGGGACGTCACCATGTCGCAGCTCGCTCGACGTCTGGACATCAGCGAGAGCGCGGCCACCGACCTCGCTGACCGCCTCGTCCGCCAAGGCCTGGTCGATCGCCAGGCAGACCTCCGGGACCGCCGTGTGGTAGTTCTCGCCTTGTCGGAGGAAGGTCGCCGGACCATCGGGCTGATCGAGCGTCAGCGGCGGGAGATGGCCGAGTCGATCCTCGGAACGTTGAGCGACGCCCAGCTGGGGGAGCTCCTGCGGCTCATAGAAGTGATGGTCGCTGGCTCGCCGCCCACCGCCGTGGCCGATCGTTCCCCGCGCGAGAGCTCCGGCCCGCAGCGCTTGGAGCACGTGGATGTGCCAGAGGCCCGGCAGGGTCCGGGAAGGGGGGCGACCCTGCTATGAGCCGCCTGTTCGCCCAGCTCGGCCGTTTCACTGTCCGCTTCCGGTGGGTCGTCCTCGCCGTGTGGCTGGTGGGGACCGTGGCGGCGGTGGCGCTGTTGCCGTCGCTCGGGTCCCAGGTACAAGAGCAGAACTCCTCCTTCCTGCCCGCCAGCGCGCCGAGCGAACAGGCAGCCGCGCTGGCGGCCCCGCTCGAACGCAAGGGCGTGACGCCGGTCCTGGTGGTGGCGACGTCGGCTTCAGGCCGGTTCACCGCCGCCGACCAGCAGGCTCTCGCACGCATCGCCGCCTCGGCGCGGACGGTCCCCATGGTCGTGAAGATCTTCAACGCCGGCCTCGCACCCGACGGCAAGGCTGCCGAGCTGATCGTGCAGTCTGACGTCTCGCCGAAGGGCGCGCCAGCGGCGCACCTGGTCGACAAGCTCCAGCAGGTTGTCAGCGCCACGCCGGCACCTCCTGGTTTCGCCGCCCACCTGGCCGGCAACCTGGCGGTCAACGTCGCCAACCAATACGCCTCGGGCCACCAGACCAAGCAGGCCCAAGCCTTGTCGATCGTCTTCATCCTGGTACTACTGTCCCTGATCTTCCGTTCCGTGCTGGCACCGTTCGTGACGCTGCTGCCCGCCGCGCTCGTGGTCACCTTGGCCAGCTCGGTCATCGCCTCGATCGGTGTGCCGATCTCGAGCTTCGCCCAGATCCTCCTCGTGGTCCTCGTCCTCGGCGCGGGCACCGACTACGGCCTCTTCCTCGTCTTCAGA
>JAJZYO010000523.1 GCA_021798075.1 Actinomycetes bacterium | reverse complement strand
GTGGGGCCCCCCGGAGGACGGCGCAAAGGGCGACCCATTCGTCGTGCCAGCACCCCTCCGGCAACGGCAACGCCGCCTCCAAGAGCCGCCTACTTACCGCCATTGTGGCACCGGTCACGACCGTACGGTGCAACAGGACGTCGAGGGGCGACTTCGCCCACTGGCGCTGCTCAGCAGGCCCGAACCCGACCAGGGACCACAGGGTTGCCCCGGTTGGCCGACCCTTCGCGTCCACGACCCGTGCGTTTGAAAACACGAGCTCAGTCCTAAGGTCCCCCCTGAATGCCTCCGAAACCCTCGCCACCTTACCCCGGTCCCACACGTCGTCATGGTCGGCAAAGTGGACTATCTCGCCTCTCGAGCAAAGTAAGCAACGCGTCAGGTTGGCCGAGAGCCCGAGACGCGAGTCAGAGGTCAGGATAGTGACCTCGCCCGCCATATCGCCGAGCACTTCGCGCGCGATTGCGACCGATCCGTCCTCACTTGCGTCGTCGCCGAAAATGACCTCGTCAGGAGGCTCGGACTGGCTGGCGATCGACCGCAACTGCTCGCGCAAAAAGCGCTCCCCGTTGCAGCACGTGACGACGACACTCGTCTTCAAGCCCGCCACCGGGCCATTATACGAGGCCTCACCGTCACCGGTGACGGGGCCATCGCCACGCCCGCGCGCTGCTAGCGGGCCGGCATCCCGAGCAGCTTGGCTACCCTTGGCCGCGAAGCCGCGAGCGCCAGCGCGTCACGCTTGCCTCGGAGCACGAACGTCGCGGGAAAATTGGGCGCCTGCCAGCGCCGGCGCCATTCCAGCTGGGCTTGACGGTACTCGGGCTTCTCCCACTCCCCAGGTTTGCAGTCGTGGTAAAGGTCCAGGTCGGTGACCACCACTCGGAGCCCGCTCCGGCGGACCAAACTGCAGAGCTCGCCGTCGTAACCGTGAAACGCCGGGTAACCGCGGCCGTCCATCCGAACGTTGTGGACCACCCAGGGCGACACCGCCATGATCAGGCCGTCGACGACATCGGCATCAACCGTCCCGCGACCGAAGTCATCCCTGTGGGTCGCGTGCTCGACGTGACCAAGGAGCCTGTCACAAGTCCACCAGGAAAGCTCGCGCTGGCCCGAGCCGCCAACGGCTCCCACGAGCCCGACGCCTCCCCCTCCTAGGGCGGCCCGAACGGCGGCTCCTACCGCGCCGTCACGAAAGACGACATCGTCGTGCACAAGGATGAGACCCTCGAGCCCGCTCAAGGTGGCAGCCTCGTCCATGATCGAGTTATAGCCCGCGAAAATAGACCGCTGCCCTCGGCGCGCGATAACGAGCGCGCCGGGCAGGTAGCGTCGGAGTGATGGCAATAGGCCGCTCTCGAACTTGCCCGAGGGGCCGACGCAGCAACCGAACGCAAGCATGCCACCAAGCTAGGAAAGTTCGGAGCCTTTTGGCAGCACTTTACCTCGCGGCCCTCTTGCCGGCCCGCGCGAGCGCACAAGGTGCCGCCGTACCCGACATTTTCTCCGCCAACTCGAAGACCCCCTGCATATATGCCGCTACGAGCATCCCACTTATGCGCTCGTTCAGCCAGCTCACCGGCAAACGCTACGACTGTGTCCTCGTGTACAACAACGCCAAGCCGACTTGGCAGTGGTGGGAGCAGCTGTGGGTTGACCACCCGCCCCACCCCGGGATGGACGTGATCGGCTGGGTGCACTCCGTCCCTGGCCGCCGCCTAATCATTTCCCAGCCCATGGTGCCCGACGACGTCCCTTCGAACTGGCGCCAGCTCGGCGCCGAGGGCAAGTACGACGGCTATGCAAAGCAGTTCGCGAAGAACCTCGTCTCGCTCGGCCTCGGGAGCTCGGTGATCCGCCTCGGCTGGGAAGCCAACGCCAACGACAGCCCCGAGACTGCGGTCGGCAACAACCTGGGCCAATGGCAGGCCTGGGCGCGCTATTGGGCCAACATCGTCCGCTCGATGCGCTCCGTCGCAGGCGCTGACTTTATATTCGACTGGACCGTAAACGAATACAAGTTCCCCATACCGCTCGCGGACTGGTACCCAGGCAACGACGTCGTGGATGTGGTCGGGATAGACGCCTACGACGCCGGCATCGAGGGCTCCGCCCTCACACCACGAGAGCGCTGGCGCCAGCTCGCAAGCCAGCCAGACGGCCTCGATGCCGTAGCGGCCTTCGCTGCGGCACACAAGAAGCCTCTTTCCCTGCCCGAATGGGGGCTAGTGGCCAGGGGCCCCGGGCAGGGGGCAGGCGACGACCCGACCTATGTCGCCGGGCTCGCCCATTGGATAGCAACCCATGATGTCATGTACGAGGCTTACTTCTACGAGCCCGGCGACGCAGGCCTTGTGTTCCTTCCCCAAGCACCAGCGTCGCTCCGCATCTATGAGCACGACTTCCCAAACGGCCCGAAGCTGCCCCGACCCTGACGGCACCCGCCGGCCGCGACGGCCAGCCATCGCGACCGCTACGCTCCCCGGGGTGTGACCACAAGTTCCCCTTCTTGCACGGGCTCCCCTACCACGCAACCGGTGAAGGCGGAGGTTGCTCGTGCCAGCCGCTAGAGTGTCCCCTGTGGCGGGAGATCTGCTCCACGTCGTGGTCG
>JAJZYO010000522.1 GCA_021798075.1 Actinomycetes bacterium | reverse complement strand
CTCTGTACGAGCTTCTGGCAGAGGTCTACGGCACCCATCTCGCAGAGGCTGAGCAGACCATAGAGACCGTCCCTGCGCCGCCGAGGGAGGCGGAACTGCTCCTCACGTCGGTCGGCCATCCCATGTTGCTCTTGACCCGGCTCAGCTGGGACACCCAAGGAAGGCCGGTTGAGTTCGTGACCTCGTTCTACCGAGGTGACCGTTACAAGTTCGTGGCCCAGCTCAGCCGGCCGGGTGCTCCCGGGCCGGGCCCCGGTGCGATGGCGGACGGGCGCGGGGCTGACGCCGGGGTACCCTCCCGGCCCGGGAGGTCCTCTCCCGCGTGAGCACCGCACCGACTACGGGTTTCCCTGCTGCCATGGCTCTTTTGCGACAGGCCGTGGACAAGGGGGACATCCCCGGAGCCGTCCTGGCGGCGGGTTGGGGGCCCGGGCTGGAGGGCCTGGCCGGTTATGGCTGGGCCGAGCTTGGTGCTAACCCGCGCCCCATCAGCGCGGGCACGGTGTTCGACCTTGCTTCGTTGACCAAGGTCGTCGCCACTCTGCCGGTTGTCCTGCACCTGCTGGCGTCGGGCAGGCTCGCCCTCGACGCCAAGGTGGTCGACCTTCTCCCGGGCTTCGGCGGCGGCTCCCCCGAGCGCAGCCAGGTGACCGTCGGGCACCTGCTCACCCACACCGCAGGGTTGCCCGCTGAGCGGCGTTACTGGCGCCTCGGCCTGGCGCCCGAAGAGACCAGGAGGCGGTTCCTCGCCGAGCCCCTGGTCGGCTCCCCGGGCCGGAGGGTCGTCTACTCGGACATCGGCTTCATGGTGCTCGGATGGCTGGCGGAAGAAGTGACCGGGGACGATCTGGGCGCGCTGGTGGCCCGCTGGGTCACCGGCCCGCTCCAGATGGGCCGTACAAGCTTTCTGCCTTCGCAGAGCCAGGAGTTCGCAGCCACGGAGCGGCGACCTGACGGGCGGCCCCGGGTCGGCCTGGTGCACGACGAGAACGCCGAAGCCCTCCGGGCCCCGAGCGGGCACGCGGGCCTCTTCTCGGTCGCCGAAGACCTGGCGCTCTACCTCGCCGCATGGACCTCACCCGAGGGCGCGTGGCTCCCCAGGGCGCTCAGAGAGGAAGCCACAGCAGACAGGACGTCAGGACTGGACGGCCACCGTGGCTTGGGCTGGGTGGCCCGCCATGACCACTTCGACCGCCTTGGTGAGCGCTGGCCCGGCACGTCGATTTTCCACAGTGGCTTCACGGGTACGAGCCTCGCCATGGACATGTCCTCCGGCCGGTGGGTGGTGATGCTCACCAACGAGGTCCATCTGGGCCGTGACCGCGGGATCCTCAACCCTCTGCGTGAGGCAGTGCACACTGCGCTGGCACCGTGACGGCCCGGCACGCTCCAACCCGGGCACGGACGGGCGCTCAGCTTGGCAGGCGGCAGGCAATGGGAGTAAGAACTTGAACGGCCCCCATGACGGTGGGCCCGAGAAGATGGACCGAAGATCACGACCCGAGAGGGAGGGCCCTGTGGCAGACCAAGAGCTTTCGTTCCTGTCCGAGATCCGCAAGTTGATGGACGAGATGAGCGAGGACACCGGACCGGTAGCGCTGGCTGCCCAGTGGTGCGCAGACGCCATAGGCGGGGGAGGCCTGGTCCACGTGTTCGGGTCAGGGCACTCCCATATGGCGGCCGAAGAGGCGTTCCACCGTGCCGGCGGGTTGGTGCCGGTGAACGCAGTGCTCGTCGAGTGGCTCATGGTCCACCAGGGGGGCAGGCGGGCCGGCCTCCTCGAGCGCCAGCCCGGCCTGGGCGAGCTCATCGTGAGCACGGAGCCGGTCGAGGCGGGTGACGTCTTCTTCGTCGTGTCCAACTCGGGCCGTAACCCGGTGCCCGTTGAGGTGGCCGAGGCGGCCAAGGCACGCGGCGCAAAGGTGGTGGCGATCAGTTCCAAGAAGCACTCCCAGGGAGTCGCTGCCCGTGGCGGGAAGGGTGTAAAGCTGTCCGACGTGGCCGACCTCGTGATCGACAACCACGCTCCACTCGGGGACGCCGCCGTGACAGTCGCTGATGGCTTCCAGGTGGGAGGCGTTTCGAGCATTACGACGCTCGTGGTGCTGCAGTCGATCGTCGTGGCCACCGTAGAGCTCCTGCTGCAACGCGGGATCGTGCCGCCGGTGTTCAAGAGCGCGAACGTCGACGGCGCTGACGAGTGGAACGCTGAGCAGATCAAGCGTCTCGGGCGCCGCGTGCCCACACTGCTGCGCTCAGCGGTGCAGCAGTAACCAGAGCGGGCATGCGACCGGCCGTCAACGGCCACCGGCCCTCCCCGGGTGGTGCCGGGGCCGACGGCCGGTCGTCTGCTAGCGGATCCGCCTGGCGCCACCGAGGACGGGGCCCTCGCAGGCCATCTGGGCCAAGCGAACGGCACCGGCAACGGGGGCGACCTGGAGGATGCTGACCGGGCTGCCGGGCCTGGCCAGGCGGAGACGGCCCACGACATCGTCCTGGAAGCGGGGGTGCCCGGTGAGGCCCCCCGCCAGGACGACGGGGAGGTCCGGTGGGGACCCGAGCCCCTCGACCGCTGCATCGACGAGGAGCAGCAAGGCGTCAGCGACCTGGGCGAT
>JAJZYO010000521.1 GCA_021798075.1 Actinomycetes bacterium | reverse complement strand
CCCGGCCCGGCGTGGTCCCGGCCCACTATGAAGTGGCTCGCCCCGTAGTTCTTCCTGATGATGGCGTGCCAGAGGGCCTCTTTCGGCCCGCCCATCCTCATGGCCAGGGGGAGTAGGGCCAAAGTGGCGGTCGAGTGCGGGTAGCCCTTCATCACTGCCTGGTAGCAGCGCACCCTTGTGTGGTGGTCGACGTCGCCGGGCTTGGTCATGCCGACCGAGGGGTGGACCAACAAGTTGGCCTCGGCCTGCTTGGCGGCGCGGAGGGTGAGCTCGACGTGGGCGCGGTGCATGGGGTTCCTCGTCTGGAAGGCGACCACGCGCGACCAGCCGAGGTGGGAAAAGCGCGCCCGCAGCTCGGCCGGGGTGAGCCGGAGGGCCTTGTAGTCGTAGTGGTGGGGGAGCGAGAGCACCTCGAGGCGCCCCGAGGCATAGACCGGGCCGGAGCGATCGAGCAGGTAGGCGACGCCCGGGTGGGACTTGTCGGTGGTCCCGAAGGCGAGCTTGGCCTCGCGCTGCTTGTCGGGACGGTAGAGCTCGGCTATGTGGAGGGCGGCCAACATCACCCCCTCCTGGTCCCTCAGCGCCAGGCTCGCCCCCGGGCCGAGGCGGCCCGCTGCCTCCTCGGACAAGTCGAGGTTCACTGGCAGCGGCCAGAGCGTGCCGTCCGCCAGGCGCATGCGCTCCAGGACCGACTCGTAGTCCTCCTCGGAGAGGAAACCCCTTAGCGGCGAGAAGCCGCCGTTGGCCAGCAGCTCGAGGTCGCAGAGCTGGCGGGGGGTGAGGTCCCAGCTCGGCCACTGCTTGGACTCGGCCTTCAGCTCAGCCGCCCGGCTCTCTGGCACCACAAGGTCGACCAGGGCCCCGCCGTGAGGCCTGATTAGGTGCTCTGCCACTATGTCCATCTCCTCCATGGGCTCACTATGCGAAACAAAACATGATCAATCTAGTCAGGATTTCGGCTCTTCGACAAGCGCCAAGCCGAAGGCCAGCGTAGCCAGGGGCTCCCCTGGCGTCGGTAAGCCTAGGCGGGTCGACGGTGGCATGGCGAAGTGCATGCGCTGGCGCTCGGTAGGCTTGATTGCTAACCATGTTGGACGAACGCAAGGCCGCTATCCTGCGCGCCGTCGTCGAGTGCCATATCCGCACGGCACAGCCCGTGAGCTCTGCTCACGTGGCCGAGATGTCGGGCCTTGGCGTGTCACCGGCGACGGTCCGAAACGAGATGGTCGTCCTCGAGCAGGAGGGCTATCTCCTCCAGCCCCACTCGAGCGCCGGGCGGGTGCCCACCGACAAGGGGTACCGGTTTTTCGTGGACTCGCTGACCGGTCCCTCCCCACTGGAGCCGAGGCAGGCCGAACTGGTCAGGCTCTTCTTCGCCCGCACGCATGGTGAGATCGAGCGCCTGCTGGCGGAGACGAGCGGGCTCTTGTCGAGCCTCACCGACTACGCCGCCGTGGTCGTGGCGCCGAACGCTCCCGAGCCCGGCCGGGTGCGTTCGCTCCACTTGGTCAAGTTGGCCCCCCATCTCGTGCTGGCGGTCGCAGTGCTCGGGAGCGGGGCGGTCGAGCGGCGGGCCATCGAGACGCCCGCGGAGGTGAGCGATGACGAAGTCGACCGAGCTTCGGGCGCCGTCGCCACGTGGTTTGCCGGCGGCCCGCTCGACAAGGTCGGTTCGCCGGCCCCGACTGGGGAGCCCACGGTGGACGCGCTCGCCAGCGCGGCGGTGGAGGCCCTCCGCCACCCTGAGTCACCCGAGGGCGGCCACGTCTTTGTGGGGGGAGCGGCGCGCATGGCCGCGGCGTTCGAGGCGGTGGGCACGATAAGGACCGTGCTCGGCATCTTGGAGGAGCAGTACGTGTTGGTGAGCCTGCTCCGCGACGTCATAGACCGGGGCCTCACCGTGGCCATCGGGGCGGAGCACGGGTTGCAGCCCCTGGCTGATTGCTCGGTGGTGGTGGCGCCGTACGAGGTCGATGGCGAGCGGGCGGGCACTGTCGGCGTGCTCGGCCCGACGAGGATGCATTACGACCAGGCGCTTGCCGCGGTCGCCGTCGTGTCGACCAAGCTCAGCCAGGCGCTGTCCGAGAGTGGTTTTGCCCCAGCGAGCAGCCCGGGAGGTGACCTCTGATGGCGGAGGACTACTACGAGATCCTCGGGGTCAGCCGTAACGCCACCGAGGACGAGATCAAGAAGGCCTACCTCAGGCTGGCGCGCCAGTTGCACCCCGACCGCCACGGTGGCTCCAAAGAGGAGGCGGCAGCCAACGAGGAGCGCTTCAAGGTCGTCAACCAGGCCTACGAGGTGCTGAAGGACCCTGAGCGGCGGCGCCAGTACGACATGTTCGGGGCGGAGGGCGAGCGGGTCGGGGCGGGCGACCCCTTCGGCGGCTTCGCGGGAGCCGGCCTCGGGGACATCTTCGACGCCTTTTTCGGGGGCGCGAGCCCCTTCGGTGGTGGGATGGGCACCCAAAGGCGGGGTCCCCGCCAGGGCGAAAACGTCGAAGCCGTGCTCGACCTTGACTTCGCCGAAGCCGTGCTGGGCGCCTCGAAGGAGGTGGAGGTCAGGGAGGCTGTCACGTGCGAGAAGTGCTCGGGGAGCGGGGCTCGTCCCGGCACGACA
>JAJZYO010000520.1 GCA_021798075.1 Actinomycetes bacterium | reverse complement strand
GGCGATCGTGTCCTCAGAGACCTTCACCTCGTGCTTCAGGACGCCGAACGTCGAGTCGTACTTCAGGAGGTGGGCGTTCGCCTCGGGCGATGCCAAGTCGTTGGCAGCCACGACCTCGATATCGGCACCGGCGTCCAGCACGGCGCGCAGGAAGTTGCGCCCGATCCGGCCGAACCCGTTGATCCCTACCCTGACAGCCATGTGTCTTCTCCTTCGTCCGCTTTGGTTGTGCTTCGTTGTCGCTTGCCGAGTCTAGGCGACGAGCGCCAACGGCCTTGATGGGGACCACGACCCTGCGCACCGGGACTTTGGTCCTTCTAGAAGGATGCTCCGAGGGACATTCTGCCGAAGATGGTCGCGTCTACTAAGGAGCCTAGGGGAACCTGCCAAGAGCGCGCCGAGCCACCTACCCGAGAGCGCGCCGGCTAAGCCCGCTCAGGTCCGGTGCTAGGGAACGCCCTTCACGTATGCCGCACAGATGCCGTTAGTAGCGGGCGGGTAGAGCTTCTGGTGGGCCCAAATGTTTGCTTCACGCATCGTAAAGGCAGCGAACTTGCCGGCGGCGCTGACATGGATCACCGTGAGCGCCGGCAAGTCGGTTGCAATCGGGACCGTGTCAACCTCTGTCGCCGTCTGGGCCGGGTTGCCGAACCAGGGATAGGTAGATGTCACCTGATAGGCCTTGGCTTTGTCGACCAGTTTCATCTTGTCGAAGTGGCCGATGAGGCTATAGCCAAACTGGATCCCCACTTGGTTGTACCCAGCCACCAACTTCGGGCCGCTGTAGCCACCTGCGCAGGGGTAAACAGGGGTTTTCTTGCCCGCGGGGCCTGTCCGTGCGGCGGCACCATTAGCCAGGAGGACCTCCCCCTTCGCCGTCAGTAGAAGCCCGAAGTCAGGGAAGATCGTCCCTTTGCCGGCATATAAGACGCTGTCGGCAACGAAGGTCACCTTCCCGTGCTCCGCACCGACAAACACCACGTCGGTCGCCGGCGAGAAGCCCGCCTTCGTCGATTGCATCTCTGCCCAAGAAAGGCGCTTGCCGGCGAACTTGGCCTGCGTAAGTGGCTGCTGGGGCGGATAGATCTCCTCCACTCCCTCGGTTGCCGCCGTGGCCTTCACGACCTTGCGGTAAAAGGCGATGGCGGCGGCGTTGCCGGTCACCTTCGGCCTCGTGGTCTTCGGCCTCGTGGTCTTCGGCCTCGTGGTCTTCGGCCTCGTGGTCTTTGGCCTCGTGGTCTTTGGCCTCGTGGTCTTTGGCCTCGTGGTCTTCGGGATCGTGATGCTTGGCGTCGGGGCTCCGGTTGCACCGGCTGCGGCCGGCAACATGAGCCCTGCTCCTATGGCGACTACCAGGCCTGCCATACCGGCTCTTCGCAGCACCTCACTATTCTGCCCCTTCCTCGGGGAGCTAGCATGCCGGCCGGCCTCCCTCGGGCCTCCCTCGGGCCTCGGCCTACCACCCGTGCGGTCCTCTAGCCTTCCGCCGGCGCCAACGCTGCCGACATCCCTCAGGGAACCCGCCTCCAGCCTCCCTCGGGAATCTCGCTTAGGAGTTGGCCAGCTCAGGCGGTTCGTGCCAACGCCTCGAGCACCTCGGCAAGGAAGGCTGGGTTGTGAGAGTGCCCATCAGGCCCGGCGAGGGCCCCTATCACGACGCGCGCACCGAGGGCTGAACGGCTGGCGCCGCCGGCACCAGACTGCAGGCCGACCCTCCCAGCCGGCACCCCGACCCTGGTCGAGGGGTCACAGACAACGATGTCGACAGGGACGTTGTGGGCTGCCAGGGCCTCCAGGTGGGCGTCGGCGTCAAAGCCGGCCGTCTCGCCCTCTTGGGGCGCGAGGTTGCAAACATAGACGCGCCCGCCGGCCCGCTCCTCCAGCGCACGGCGGATCGCCGGCACGGCGCACACCGCGAGGACGCTCGTGAAGAGCGAGCCCGGCCCAAGAACGACCTGGTCCGCCCCGGCGATCGCCGCCAGCACCTCGGCAGGGGCGTCGGGGCTCGAGGGCGACAGCCACACGCGCCGGACGGGTGCCGGCGAATGGGTCACCTTGGCCTGGCCCGTGACCTCAGCCCTGCCTTGGGGCGTCTCCATCTCCGCGCAGAGATCGACCGCGCCGAGCGTGGCCGGGAGCACCCTCGCCGTCACCCCGAGAAGCCGCCCGAGCTCGGCCGTGGCCATGGCGAAGTCTCCCGTGACCTCCGATAGGGCCATCAGCACCAGGTTCCCGAGGGAGTGCCCCACGAGCTCTCCAGCCGTGAAGCGGTAGTCGAGCACCTGAGCCCAAAGCTTCTCGAGCGGTCCGTCAGCAGCCAACGAAAGGAGGCAACGGCGCACGTCACCAGGCGCCGGCCCGGGCCAAAAGGCTCGAAGCCGCCCGCTCGACCCGCCGTCGTCGGCGACGGAGACCACAGCCGTGACCTGCCCGGCATACCTCGTGACGGCGTTCAAGGTGACAGCGAGGCCATGGCCGCCGCCAAGCGCTACAACGCTCGGTGCCCTCACCGCTCCACGTCCCGGTGGATGACGCTAGGGTCGTAGCCCATCCTGCGAAGCGAAGCGGCTATCTCCTCGGCCAGGACGACGCTTCTGTGCCGGCCCCCGGTGCACCCGAC
>JAJZYO010000519.1 GCA_021798075.1 Actinomycetes bacterium | reverse complement strand
GGAGGCTGCCGAGAGGCCAGGCCGTGGTGGAAGCCCTGGGGACGGAAGGCATGTACACTCAACTAGCACTCATTGTAGGGAGGGTCGCGATGGGCACACTTGCTGGGAGCGAGACGACCCAGGCGACTAGCTCAGGGCCACGCGCAGGAGCCGCGTTGACCTCTCGGCAACGGGTGGAAAAGGCGCTCGCACACGAAGAACCCGACCGGGTCCCGCTCGACCTCGGCGGGAGCATGACGACGGGCATTCACGCCAGCGCCCTCTATCGGCTCCGCCAGGGCTTGGGTCTGGACGCCCCAGGCACGCCGGTCAGGGTCATCGAGCCCTTCCAGATGCTCGGCGAGGTCGGGCCCGACCTCATCGAGGCCCTCGGCGTGGACGTGGTCGGGGTCAACCGGCTGAACAACATCTTCGGGTTCCCTAACGAAGATTGGAAACCCTGGACTCTGTTCGACGGGACCCCTGTGCTCGTGCCGGGCCGGTTCAACACCGAGCCCGGCCCCGAAGGCGACATCCTCATGTACCCCGAGGGGGACCACTCGGTCCCGCCCTCGGCACGCATGCCCAAGGGCGGCTTTTACTTCGACGCCTTGAACCGCCAGGAGCCGCTCGACGACGAACACCTCGAGGTCGAGGACAACATGGAGGAGTTCGGCCTCATCAGCGACGCCGACCTCGCCCACGTGGCGCAGGAAGTCGAGCGCCTGTGGCCCACGGGCAAGGCCATCCTGCTCAACCTGGGCGACACCGGCTTCGGCGACGTGGCCCTGGTCCCGGCCATGCAGCGCAAGCTTGTAAAGGGCATCCGCGATGTCGAGGAATGGTACGTGAGCCTTTCCCTTCGCCCGGGCTACGTCCGCGACGTCTTCGAGCGCCAGTGCGAGATCGGGATAGCCAACCTGGCCCGCGCGTACGAGGTGGTGGGCGACAAAGTAACGGCAGTGTTCGTTACCGGCACCGACTTCGGTGCCCAGCAGGGCCCGCTGGCCTCACCCCGCACTTACCGCAACTTGTTCGAGCCCTTCCACGCCCGGGTGAACTCCTGGGTCCACGCCCACACCGGCTGGAAGACCTTCATCCACTCCTGCGGTTCGGTCCGGGCCCTTCTCGACGACATCGTGGACGCCGGCTTCGACGCCCTCAACCCCGTGCAGACCTCCGCAGCTGGCATGGGCCCCGAAGACCTGAAGCAAAGCTACGGCGACAGGCTGACTTTCTGGGGCGGCGGGATCGACACCCAGCGCGTGCTGCCATTCGGCACCCCGGACGAAGTGCGGGCCATGGTGCATGACCGGATGCGCATTTTCGGACGCGGCGGCGGCTTCGTGTTCAACACCGTCCACAATGTGCAGGCCGGGGTCCCGACCGACAACCTGTTGGCCCTATACCAGGCGGTGGCCGACTTTCGTGCTTACTAGGGGAGCACACCCCAGACGAGCAAGTAGGAGGAACTATGCCAGTACTAGAGGAACTGCGACAAGCCGTGGTCGACGGCCAGGCCAAGGCCGCCGTAGCCCGGGCCACCCAGGGCCTGGAGGAGGGCATACCCGCCGAGGTCCTATTGCGCGACGGGCTGATCTCCGCGATGCAAGAGGTAGGCCGGCTGTTCGAAGAGGGCGAGATCTTCGTGCCCGAGATGCTCGTTTCGGCCCGGGCCATGAACGCGACCTTGGTAGTGCTGAAGCCCCTGCTGGCCACGGAGGGCTCCGAGGCGCGCTCCGAGGGGAAAGTGGTCATCGGCACCGTGCAGGGCGACCTGCACGAGATCGGCAAGAACCTGGTGGCCATCATGCTCGAAGGCTCGGGCTTCGAAGTGGTCGACCTCGGGACCGACGTCTCCCCGGAGCGCTTCCTCGAGGCGGCCGAGGCTGGGGCAGACGTGGTGGCCATGTCGGCCTTGCTCACCACCACGATGACCAACATGAAGGCGGTGGTGGAGGCCCTTGGCCGGGCCGGCCTGCGGGACAAGGTCCGCATAATCGTCGGTGGCGCCCCCATAACGGACAGGTTCGCGAGCGAGATCGGTGCCGACGGTTATGCACCAGATGCCTCCAAAGCGGTGCGCAAGGTCCGGGAACTCTTGGCTGTGAAAGCCTGACGGGAGGGCACCTTGGCCAAGGGCGCTCGACTGATGCGCAGGGGACTACCGGAGATTTCGAAGGGAGCAGGCGGGGCACGTCCAGCACTTCGAGGGTTGTGCTGTCGGTAAAAGTTGTGCGGTCGGTAAAAGAGGTGCTCGAAACTTGAGCGCCTGCGGTAGCGCTGGCCCACGAGCGAGCACGTGGCTTGCAGGCCCGGGAGGCTCGCACCACGAGGCGCCCAGGCTCGAAAGCAAGCCGGTTGACGCGGCGGTTGTGTTTCGCGACTGGGACCTGCGCCCGAACGTCGATATGGTGCTGCGGGCACTGGGCGCGGGCTCGGGACCTGCAGGCAAACGGTCGTCAGCCGCTGTCGGCCTTGCCGAAGAGGCCGTTACGGCTGGCCAAGGGCTGCTCCAGCCAGCCGTAGTGGCGGCGTCGTGCGCGGTGACAGGGCTCCGTCACCAACGGCTCCAGCTCGAAGGTGGTGGTCACCTTACCGGACCGCTGATTAAGGCGCATTTATACAGTGCGCGTACCGT
>JAJZYO010000518.1 GCA_021798075.1 Actinomycetes bacterium | reverse complement strand
CGCCCAGCGCGCGGAAGGAAGGAGGTGGTCCCCCAACTGACTCCTGGGGTGGGGCGTTTTACTTGGCCACCAGTGGGGCGCGTGAACTGGCCATTGACAAGTACCGACTGTGAGCCAATCGGTCCAGCACGCAGGTGCTGTGGACGGATTGGGCCCATGCATCGACCGATGTTGGCGGGCGGGTTCTCGAGCGGCCGTTCTGGTTCCAGAAGATATATTGGATGAGTACCCGACGCTGGCCTCAGCTTCAAGCGCCCCGGTTGCCAACGCCCGCTGCTCGCCCCGCCCTCCCCGGTCGAAGCTTCTCTGTGATTCCGCTCCCAAACAACTCGCGCGGCCGGCAGCGAGCCACAACACGGGTGATTGAGCCCTGACGATAAACCGACATCACCACCAATGACTTCGCGTGTATCGCGGGAGGGCGACGCTCGCTGTACCGAACAAGAGCATCGTCGAACCGATTATCGCAACGGACTTTACGGGCTTTGTTCGCTCTTCGGCAGCACCCAGTTGAGCGCATGACGTGTACCTCATTGGCAATCGGCGCCTGACTAGATGTCGGGTTCAGCCCTGTGGCCCAAGCTGGTGTAGTTCGGCCACAGCCGAGCTTTTGAGCCTTTCCGCTTCCTTTTCAAGAGCGGCTCGTAACTCAGCCTTGATGTCCTCGTAACGCCGGCCCAAGTGATCGCCTTCTGCGGCGCCGCGCTGGTCTTCACTCAACTGCGGCCGGAGCGTCCTGGCCAACGAGGCAAAAGAGCTGCTGTAATCAATGAGGCCTTGGCGCCACCCTTTGGCCCAGGTCAGGTAGGCGAGCCACAAGTCGACCTCGTCACGGTTCAGCCCGTTAGTGCCGACGGCCGCCGTGGGTGCCTTGTCGACGCTCGACTCCACCTCCTTCAGCTCGAGGCGTGCGACGTTCGCGTGCAGCACGATGTCTTCGTAGCGCCGCGCCGGGTTGGTACCGGCAAGGACGCCCCGTGCCAGGGCCTTGCGCTGGGCTCCAGCACCTCGACATAAAACCTTGTCGTGTGGGCTATTTTTCGTGGGAATTCCGATGGCGGCGACGGCAACTCGAGCTCGGAGAGCTTAGGCAGCGATGGCACCTCGGACGCCCCCTTGGGTGAAGTAGCCTCCGTCCTCGGCGCCGTCGACGGTCCTGCCGCGCGCTTTGGTGATGTCGGCACTGTTGGTGCCAGCTCGACCGGGCTTGCGGCCGCGGCGGCCGCTGGCTTCGTCCGGGCGGACGCCTTGTAGTGTGCCTCGACGGAGCCGTCGTCATTGAGGCTCAACCCCTCGAGCAGCGTGGCGGCCCATGGTTGGCTGTAGCTGTCAAGGGGCTGGAATTCTTTGGCCCGACCGGCCTGGTGGGCTTGCAGGTCCCGGGCAAAGCGGTTGACTAGCGAGACGGCCCTGGCTCCCTGCCAATCGGCCCGAACAAGATCGTCGCGCGAGAAGCGGGCTACCACCAGGCACTCGACGCCGGCAGCGCCCCTCAGGCGCTGCCGGCCGGCGCGCACCACCACCGCGCGCACCGCCTGAACGCCTGGGGCGGCTGCCAGTGCCTGGCGGACTGCCGCGAGGAGACGGCCGCACAACAGCTCCCCGTACAGGCTGTTGTGCTCAGTCTTCGTCATCTTGTGCACAGAGGCCCTGCCGGTCGGTGTAACCGCAGCCCTACGGTCCGGGACTCCCTCGGGGCCCGGCACAACCACGACCAAAGACAGCTCACCCTGGTCGAGGCCCAGGGGTGCCGACGCAGTGCCGGTCTCCCTGAACGCAACCTGCAGCGCGTCAAAGACCTCATTGGGGTCATTGTCGACCAAGGCGCGCCATTTGACATCGAGTTCCCCTTGCCGTTCGGCTTGTCTCGTGGCCTGTTCTGCCCGGGCACGCTCAACTTCGGTCCGGGCGGCCCCTATTGCCAAGACCTTGGCGTCGGTCCGGGCGCGGCGGTGGAACCGGCCAACCCCGGCCAGGGCCTGTTTCACGAACGCAGCTCTGATTTCCTTAGCGTCGATCGGAGGCACGGGGTCGAGCAGAGGCTTGGACGCCGGAGGGTAGATGGCGCGGTGTAGGTTCAAGATCTCTTGTGCCTTGGCCTCCAACCGGTTCCGCTCGCTGACCCAGCCTTCTCCTGCGGTCGCAGCCCCGCTCGACCCTGTCCTGCCCGAGGCCGAGCGGCCCTGCGAGCCACGTCGCCGTGTTCCGCCGAGCGACTGGTACAGCGTCACGGGCCCCGCCCCGGTGGACAAGCCTGTCCGACCGCTGCCCACGTGAACGCGAGCCGCCCTTGGCCCGATGCTGGTGCGCACGCCCCGGCTGGACACCCGCACCCGTAAGCCAGGAGCGATCCTAAAACCAAAACCCATCAAGCTCACCTCCAATTTGGGGCCTACCCAGGTCGGAAGCTTCGAGCTGGCTCTAACCGATCCTACCACCTTGCCCCAGCGTCCAACCGCCGAGAAACAGTCAGTGCGCCTGGCCGACACGCGCGCGACTGAGGACACGCCGACCCACCGAGGCCAATCCAAGGACCCCGATGCCGAAATAGTGCGGCCCGGGCTTGTGGCCTGAGTGGGCCCTAGCTATTTGGGACGTCGTGGTAGGTGCCGAGAAGAGGGGCC
>JAJZYO010000517.1 GCA_021798075.1 Actinomycetes bacterium | reverse complement strand
GAGGCGATCCGGGGAAGGCTGCAACGCGACCTCGTCAATGCCGAGCGTTTGGCGGCCGTCGTAGAAGCAGCGCCGGGCTGGCGGCTGGTCGCACCGCTCACGATCCAGACGCTTTGCGTTGTCCACGAGCCTGCGGGCCTGGGCGGCGAGGAGCTCGACGCGCACACGCTGGCTTGGTGCGAGGCCGTCAACTGGGGAGGCGGGGCGCACCTCACGCCTGCCCGGCTCGACGGCCGCTGGATGGTAAGGGTATCGATCGGTTCGGAGACGACCGAGTGGGCCGACGTCGAGGCCCTCTGGGCCCTTATGCGTGAAGCGGCCGCCGCAGTTGAAACGGGCAGCTAAATAACGACCAGATTGGCCATTGAACATCCGTCTCGAACACATTAGATTTTCCCTTGGTTGACGGGAGGTGGTAGCCGTGGGCACCAGTTGGTACTTGGATGTCAACCGCCTCGCCCGCAAGTCGCACTGGGCGCACGGTTTTATGGCAGCGTACGCCGAGAAGGCGCTTTCTCCTGTAGGGGCGGGCCTCCTCGTCTTGGCGGTGCTGATCATCCTTGCGTGGCTGGTCACGCGCTACGACCCCGATCGGATGGTGGGCGTGGCCTGGGCAGGGCTCGGCGCGTTCGTGGCACTAGGGGTGCAGCAAGCGGTCGCGCCGGTGCTCGACCAACCTCGTCCTTACCATGCCCTGCGCCACGTCCTGCTCCTCGTGCCGGCGAGCGGCTCACCCTTGCCCGACGCCCGGACCGCCATGGCGGGGGCCGTGGTTGCTGGCCTGTTGATTGCGAGGCGTCGATGGCTGGGTTCGCTCGCTTTACTGGCGGCGCTGCTGCTTGCCTTCGCGCGGGTGTACGTCGGTGCTGACTACCCCGCTGACGTCGCGGCGGGCCTCGGTCTCGGTGCCACAATCGAGTTGGCGCTGTGGCCCCTTTGCGCATGGCTTGTCCGGCCGTCTCTCGAGAGCCTCGCCGGCAGCCGCCTAGGCGTGCTCGTGAGCGCAGGCCATGGTCGCCAGAAGCGGTCGCGCCAGCCGGTTGCCCCGAAGCTCGGGCAGGCGCGGATGCCAAACGAGCGTGTTATGGACGCTCTCCGGGCCGCCTCGGAGGCAGCCCGCCACGGTGGCAACTCCGCCCCGCCAAAGGGGGCTACCCAGACGGATAGCGCTGGTAGCGACGCCTCCATCCAGCAGGCGAGCATCGCTGGCGCGGGGCAACATCCCCCGTCCACGCGAGAAGAAGCCCGCAGCGCGACGCCCTAGGCCACCGCGCCTCAGCTGGCTATTTCGCGCCGCTCGGACTCGTTGAGCCCGCCCCAGATGCCATGCGGCTCGCGGATGCGCAGGGCGTACTCCAAGCACTCCCTGCGAACCGGGCAAGTCGCGCACACGGCCTTGGCTTGCCTCTCCCGGGCGACTCGTGTCTCTTTACGCTCGAAGTGGGTGGGGGCAAAGAAGATGGCTGCCGGTTGCCCGCGGCACGCCGCCTTTACCTGCCAGTCCTCCGGTGCATACAGTGTCGCAGTCACTCTCAGTACCTCTGGTTCGAAGGTACCCCTGCTCAGGCCGTATGGCAATAGGCAATCTGCCGATCTTGGCCACGCTCGGCGGCTTGCTTGGGCCTGAAGGACCTGGGGCCGGCTAGCCTGCTCCTTCGCGTGAGCTTCATGTCGCGGGAGGCCCTTTGGAGCCGTTGAGCTTCTTCTCGCAGACGCGGGTCCTGATCGTCACCGGCAAGGGTGGGACAGGCAAGACGACCGTGTGCGGCGTAATGGCCAACCTCGCGGCGAGGGAGGGCCTAAGGGCCTTGGTCGTCCAGGTGGCGACCGCCAGTGACCGTCTGGAGCCCGAGACGGCCAACCTTTCCCACTTGTTCGGGCGCGACGAGGTGCTCGGATATGACGAAATGGCCCTTGTAACCGGGCCGAGCGGTGGCGAGGTGCGCGCCCGTGCCCTCCGGCCCGACACGGCCCTGGTCGAATACCTCCACCTACACGGCATGAGGCGGCTGTCGCGCCGCCTGGTGAGCACTGGTGCCCTCGACGTCGTGGCTACGGCGGTGCCCGGGATGCCCGACATGCTGGTGCTTGGGAAGGTGAAGCAGATGGAAAGGGCTGCCGCCGCGGGATCGCCGGGTGCCCCCGAGCTCATCTTCCTGGATGCGCCCGCCGCAGGTCACGCCATCCGCTTTCTCCAGAGCCCTCATGGCCTCTTGGAAGCGGCGAGCGGGGGGCCGGTGCGCAGCCAGGCGCAAGAGGTCGTGGACATGTTGTCTGACCCGGACCGCTGCCAGGCCGTCCTGGTCACCACCCCGGAAGAAACACCCGTGAGCGAAACGGTGGAGACGGCCCAGCTGCTCGAGGACCGCGCCGGCATCAAGCTCTGTGCCGTGGTCGTGAACGCCAGGCTCCCCGTCCTGCCTCTGCCCGAGCACCTCGAATCCGCCGCGCTCAGCGAGCTTGCCGCTGGCGCCGGCGTGACCCTCGCGCCAAGCGAGCTCGAGAGCCTGATCGTGGCTGGGAAGCTCCGCCTCGAACGCCAGGGTGCCCAGGCAGCGCAAGTCGTCCGCTTGGCCGAAGAACTACCCTTACCCCAGCTCGAGCTTCCGTTCTGCTTCAGTGCCGA
>JAJZYO010000006.1 GCA_021798075.1 Actinomycetes bacterium | reverse complement strand
TACCGCGAGCGGGAAATGGCCTTCATGTTGCGACGTTCGGGGGCGAGGGTGCTCGTCGTGCCCGATAGTTTCCGCGGCCGCGACTACCCGGCTGAGGTAGACGGCTTGTACGAGGGTGAACAGCCCCTGCCACTGGACCACGTAATCGTCGTGGAGGGCGACGGTGCGAGCGGGGCGGGCTCGGGGCGCGGCGAGCGCGGCGAAGGTGGTGGGCGCGGCCCGACCTGGCATACCTACGCCGAGGTGGTCGGAGCCCTGGCGGCGGAGGGCATCTCGGCCGCGGACCGCCGCCTCCTCGCCGGCCGGGCCCAGCTGCCGACGGCCCTCGCCCAGCTCTTGTTCACCTCGGGCACGTCGGGGGAGCCAAAGGGCGTGCTCCACCGGATGGACACGTTGACTCGCGCTGCCGCCATGGAGGCGGGCCACCTTGGGCTTTCGGGTGATGACTGCGTGTTCGTGCCCTCCCCGCTCGCCCACCAGACCGGCTTCCTCTACGGCATGTGGGAGGCGTTGCTGCTCGGCGCGCCCCAGGTGCTCCAAGCGGTATGGGACGGTGCCGTGGCGCTCGACGCCCTCCGGCGCTGGGGTGGGACCTTCGTGCAGGCCGCCACGCCCTTCCTCGCCGACCTGGTGGCGGCCGTGGAGGAAACGGGCCGGCGCCCCGAGGCCCTCCGGATCTTCGTCGCGACGGGCGCTGCCGTGCCCCGAGGGCTGGCCGAGCGAGCGACGCGCCTGCTCGGCGCGGCCGTATGCGGGGCCTGGGGCACCACCGAGACCTGCCTCGGCTCGCTGTCGGCCCCGGGCGACGAGCCCGCCAAGACGTGGGGCACCGACGGCCGGGCGCTCGAAGGGGTGCGGCTCCGGGTCACCGACGACCTGGGCAACGTCCTCGCACCGGGGCAGGAGGGGAACTTCGAGGTGCACAGCAAGTGCATGTTCGAGGGCTACCTCGGGCACCCGGAATGGACCGCGGAGGCCTTCACCCCGGACGGCTGGTACAGGAGCGGTGACCTGGCGGTCATCGACGACTCGGGCTACGTGCGCATCAGCGGCCGGGTGAAGGACGTGATCAACCGGGGCGGCGAGAAGGTACCCGTAGCCGAGATCGAGCAACTGCTCCACACCCACCCAGACGTGGAGGACGTGGCGATCGTGGCCATGCCGGACGAGCGCCTCGGCGAGCGGGCATGCGCCTTTGTGGTCTCCCGCAACGGTTTCGGCTTCGCCGAGATGCAGCGCTTCTTGGACGCCCACCGCGTTGCCAAGCACTACTGGCCCGAACGCCTCGAGGTGGTGGGCGGCCTCCCTCGCAACCCGATCGGCAAGGTGCAGAAGTACGTGCTCCGCGAGCAGGTGCGCCGGCTCGTAGAGAAAGAGCGCGCCCGGTGAGGGCGCCAGCAGCCCGGGAGGTCGACCAAGAGTGAGCGAAGTGCCTGGTGCCGGAGAGGCCGGCGAGAAAGGGCCCGGCCCGCTGGCCGAGGAGGTCGAGGGCTTCGTCCGCGGGCCAGGCGAGGACTACGCCGCCGAGATCGAACGTACGCGCAGCGTGCCTCCCGGCCTGTGGAAGGACTTGCGTGAGCGCGGGTACCTGCGCCTGGCGGCACCGGCTTCGCTCGGGGGGAGGGGCCTACCTTTTCCCCAGTACCTGGAGCTGCTCGAGTTGTTCTCGATGTCGCACGCGTCGCTGCGCATGATCGTGCACGTGTGCAACGGCATCTGGCGGGCGATCGCCCGCTTCGCCACGCCCGAGCAGGAAAAGGCGTTCGTGCGCCCTCAGATCTCGGGCGACATCCGGGTGGCGTTCGCCCTCACCGAGCCGACGGCGGGGACGGGGGCCGACATCCGTTCGAGCGTGGTGCGCGAGGGCGATACCTACTACCTGTCCGGCGAGAAGCACCTGATCACGTTCGGGGCGCACTGCGACTACTGGCTCTTGTTCGCCCGGCTGGGCGGTACCCGGGGCAAGGACGGGACGGTGGCGCTCATGGTGGACCGCCACGTCCCCGGGGCGAAGGTCGAGGCGATGGCGGACACCATGGGGGTCCGCGGCACCGACCACGCCCACATGGTCTTCGACCGCGCCCCGGTGCCCGTGGCCAACCGCTTGGGCGACGAAGGGCGCGGCCTCGACGTGGCCTTCGACGGCTTCCTGACGCCGAGCAGGATCGCGGTGGCCATGACCTGCGTCGGCCTGGCCCGCCGGGCACAGGAGCTGGCGGTCGCCCACGCCAAAACCCGGCAGACCTTCGGCAAGCCGCTCGCCGCCAGGCAGGCCATCGCCTTTTCCCTGGCAGAAAACGAGGCCGACATCGAAGCTGCCCGCCAGCTCACGCTCCACGCCGCGCGCCGCTGGGAGGCCGGGGACGAGCGCTCCGCCACCTTGTCGTCGATGGCCAAGCTGAACGCCGTCGACATGCTCACCCGGGTCACCGACAAGGCCCTCCAGGTGCACGGGGGGATCGGCTACTGGGAGCCCCACCCGATCGAGCGCGTATACCGGGACGCCCGCGCCCAGCGCTTCGAGGAGGGCACGAACGAGATCCAAAAAGCGGTCATAGCGCGCGACCTGTTCGGCTAGTGCCGGCGGAAGCGCTCGAGCTGGCGCCGGTCCCTCTTGGTCGGTCGCCCAGCGCCCCTTTCCCGCACGAAGTTGGCCAGGCGCTCCTCCACCGGGGCCGGCGGCGTGTGGTCGATGTAGCAGGAAGTGGCCACCGGTGCGCTGGCTCGCTTCTCGAGGAGCCCGGTCACCTCGACGACGTGCTCGCCGCTCGCGTTGCGCGCCCGCACCGTGTCGCCCGCCTTCACCACGGTCGCCGGTTTGGCGCTGGTGTCGTTGACCCTCACGTGGCCGGCCCGGCAGGCTTCGGTGGCGTCCGAGCGGGTCTTGTAGAGGCGGACGGCCCAGAGCCACTTGTCCACTCTGACCGTGGCGAGCCCTGCCGGTGCCACTACTCGGTTATCTCCTGGAGCCGCGTAGCCAGTTGAAAGGCCGCCGGGCCGGGGAAGCCGAGGCGCGGCTGGGAGCTCGCCGGCGCCGGGCCGGCAGCGTCGGTCGCGCCAGCCCTTCCGCCGGCGGGGGCCGCCACGGCATCGGGTGCCGGCGTGCTAGCCGGCCAGATCCCGCTCCGGGGGTCGAGCAGCTTGCTCAGGTCGCCGTCCACTTTGATCCGGCCGGCAAGGAAGGCCTGCATGACGCCTTGCACGTCGCCCCCGACAAACAACGTCCGGGCCGTGGCGTAGTCCATCGACACCGTGACGTCCGGCTCGGGCAGGTGGCCGGTGTCGACCGAGAGGGCACCGGTCGTGGTGTCCAGGTGGGCGTCGAGGGGCCCCTCCGAGAACGGCACCTCGGTCACCACGAGGTTGACCCGCACCGGCGGGGCAGCGGGCGGGGCGGGGAGGGTGCTGGCCGCTTCGGCGTAGATGCGCCGCGCTTCGGCCACCCACGGGCCCGAGAGGAACGGGAACTTGGCCATAGCTGTCCCATCGAAGCTAGCCGAGGGCCGTTTCAGGCCGCCGCCGCGGGCTGCCCGCCCAGCACGGGGTCGCCGGCATGGGGCGGTCCTTCGGTCTCAGTACGATGTCCAGGTGGCCCCAACGATCTCCAAGCAAGACGTCGCCCACGTCGCCCGCCTGGCCCGCCTCGCCCTCTCCGAAGAAGAGCTCGAGCTCTACACGACCCAGCTCGCCAGCGTCCTCGGGCACGCCAGGGACATCGAGGCGCTCGACATAGCCGACGTCCCGCCCACGGCCCATCCCTTCCCGCTGTCCAACGTGCTCCGTGAGGACGAGCCGCGGCCGTGCCTGGACAGGGACGAGGTCCTGGCGGCGGCCCCAGAAGTGGAGTCCGCTCGTTTCCGCATCCCCCGCATCTTGAGCGAGGCACCGTGAGCGGCTCGCCTTCGGGCAGCGGCGAAGGCCCGGCTGCGCTTTCGGGCCTGACGAGCCTCTCGGCCAGGGCGATAGCCGCCGGCGTGCGCAGTGGCGAGCTCTCGGCCGCCGCCGTGCTGGAGGAGCACCTCGCCCGGGTCGAGCGCTGGGAGCAGCAGGTGCACGCGTTCAACCTGGTGACGGCCGACGCGGCCAGGGCACGCGCCGCTCAGGTGGACGCCGCGGTCGCGGCAGGCGAGGACCCAGGCTTGCTCGCGGGAGTGCCCGTGGCCCTCAAGGACCTGCTCTGTACCCGGGGCGTCCCGACGACCTGCTCCTCGCGGATCCTCGCCGGCTGGTGCCCGCCCTACGACGCCACCGTGGTGAAAAAGATGGCCGCTGCCGGGGCAATCGTCATCGGGAAGGCCAACATGGACGAGTTCGCCATGGGTTCTTCCACGGAGCATTCGGCCACAGGGCCCACCCACAACCCCCACGACCTCTCCCGGGTCCCGGGGGGATCCTCCGGGGGGAGCGCAGCGGCGGTGGCGGCGGGCTTCTCCGCCCTGGCCCTCGGCAGCGACACCGGGGGGTCGATCCGCCAGCCGGCGGCGCTGTGCGGCGTCGTCGGGGTCAAGCCCACCTACGGGCTCGTTTCTCGCTACGGGCTGGTCGCTTTTGCCAGCTCCCTCGACCAGATCGGCCCGTTCGCCCGGAGCGTGGCCGACGCCGCCCTGGCCCTCGACGTCATCTCCGGCCACGACGAGCGCGACTCGACCAGCCTCCCGGGCGAGCACCCGAGCGCGGCCAGCCGCCTGGGGCGAGGCGCAGAGGACCTGCGGGTGGGCGTGATCGCCGAGCTCGCCAGCGCGGAAGGTATGGCGCCAGACGTCTCGGCAGCCGTCACCGACGCGGCGGAGGCGCTCGCGGCGACCGGGGCCAAGGTGGAGGAAGTGAGCGTGCCCTCTGTGCGCTATGGCCTTTCTGCCTACTACATGATCGCTCCCGCCGAGGCCTCTTCCAACCTGGCACGTTACGACGGCGTGCGCTACGGGCTCCGCCGCGACGGCAACGACATAACCGAGATGTACATGTCAACGCGCGCCGCCGGTTTCGGGCCTGAGGTGAAACGGCGCATAATGCTCGGCACCTATGCCCTTTCTGCGGGCTATTACGACGCTTATTACGGCAAGGCGCAAAAGGTCCGCACTCTCATGATCCGCGATTTCGATCTGGCTTACAGCTCCTTCGATGTGCTTTTGTCGCCCACGTCCCCGACTACTGCCTTCCCTCTCGGGGCAAAAACGGCCGACCCTCTCGCCATGTACCTTTCCGACGTGTGCACGATCCCGTCCAACCTGGCCGGCCACCCTGCGGTGAGCATCCCCTTCGGTGCGGGAGAGGACGGGCTGCCGGTCGGGGTCCAAGTGCTCGCCCCCGCGCTGGGCGAGCCCGTCATGTTGCAGGTGGCGGAAGCGCTCGAAGCGGTGGCACCGCGCGGGGAGGCAAGATGAGCAGCGAAGCCTGGGGGGAAGCTTGGGAGACGGTGATCGGTTTGGAGGTGCACTGCGAGCTGCGCACCGCGACCAAGTTGTTTTGCGGGTGCCCCAACAGCTTCGGCGACGAGCCCAACGTCAATGTCTGCCCCGTCTGCCTCGGCCTCCCGGGGTCGCTCCCGGTGCTCAACAAGCAGGCGGTCGAGCTAGCGCTGCGGATCGGGGCCGCTCTGCACTCCCGCGCCCAGAGCTCCATATTCCACCGCAAAAACTACTTCTACCCCGATATGCCCAAGGACTACCAGATAAGCCAGTACGACGTGCCCATAAACGCCGGCGGGTGGCTGGAGCTCCCGAGCGGGAAGCAGGTCGGCATAGTCAGGGCGCACATCGAAGAGGACACCGGCAAGACCACCCACATCGGTGGTGGCGGCCGCATACACGAAGCGGGGTATTCGCTTGTCGACTACAACCGCGCCGGCGTGCCCCTGGTCGAGATCGTGTCTGCCCCTGACATCTCCTCGGCCGAGGAAGCCCGCGAATACGTCGAGGAGCTGCGGGGCATCCTCGTGGCCACGGGCGCCTCGGACGGCAAGATGGAAGAGGGGTCGCTCCGGGTTGACTGCAACGTCTCTGTCCGGCCGGCTGGTTCGGAGGAGCTAGGTACGCGTTGCGAGATAAAGAACATGAACTCCCTCCGCAGCCTGGGCCGCGCCATCGCCTACGAGGCCGCCCGGCAAGTGGAGGTCCGCGCTGGCGGGGGAGAGGTCCAGCAGGAGACCCGTCACTGGGACGAGTCCGAGGGGCGGACCCATTCCATGCGTTCCAAGGAGGAGGCCTTCGACTACCGCTACTTCCCCGAGCCTGACCTCGTCACCCTCAGCCCCTCCGAAGACTGGGTCGCAACCGTCCGGGCCAATCTCGGGGTGCTCCCGGCAGAAAGGCGCCGGCGGGTGGCGAAGGCGGCCCGCGTCCCCGCCTCGTCAGAGCCCGTGTCGACGGTCGTGCGCCTCGGGCTCGACGGCTTCGTGGCTGCTGCCGTGGAGGCCGAGGCAGATGCCGGCCTTGCCCTCCGCCGGCTGGCCAACGAGGTCGCGGGGGAGCTCGGCGACGACGGTGGCCACCACCTGGGGCGGGAGGAGTTCGCCCGCCTGGTGTCGATGGAGGAGAGAGGGGAGCTCACCTCGGCGCAGGCCCGCAGCGTCTTGAAGATCATGGTGGCCGAGGGGGGAGGGCCCGAGGAGGTCGCGGGCAGGCTCGGGTTCGAGGCGATGGGTGCCGGGGCGCTGGAAGCGGTCGTGGAAGACGTCGTCGTCGCCAACCCCCGCGAGTGGGGACGTTACGCGGCCGGCGACGACAAGCTGGCCGGTTTTTTCATCGGGAAGGTGAAGGCGGCCACGGGTGGCAACGCCGACTTGCGGGCCGCGAGCGAGCTGCTCCGCCGGCGCCGCGCCGGCCAGTGAGCCAATTGGCTACTTCGGGCGCTTGTAGGGCAGGACACGGTAGCTGAGGGCGCCGGAGTGGCCGGTCACGCTGACCACGAGCTGGCGCTTGATCGTGCCGACCGTGGCCGTGCACCCAAAGCTGCGCCCCGGGGTGGCGACAAGTAGCGCCGGCGCTCGGCACTCGAGCCCCACGGCTTGGTGGAAGGTCTTCTTCAGGCGCTTGGCCAGGTCGGCCTCGGCCGTCTTGGTGACCACGACGGCCGTGGCCGGCTTCACCTCGACCTGGCCGTGCGTGCCGGTGACGTTGCCGTTCACCTTCAGGCGTTGACCGTCGAGAGTGGCCGTGCAGGTGAACTTCGACCCCGCCCGCGCCGGCACCGAGCGGGGGCAGTTCACGGGCGGCTTGGGTATCTGGTAGCTCGTGGAGAGCTGGCCCGCGATGTCTGCTTCCAGGCTGGCTGCCGACACGGTGTCGCGAGCCTTGATGGAACAGCCCGCTAACACGAGCGCCGCTACCAGGGCAAACGCCCCAGCCGTGGCGGCACTGGCGCTCGCCCCCCGCCCGCGCTTATAAGGTTGCCGTATGCCGAACGACCTCAAGATCCGCAGCCACGAAGTGACCGACGGGCCCGAGCGGGCACCGGCGCGAGCCATGCTGCGGGCCATCGGCATGACCGACGCCGACTGGGGCAAGCCTCAGGTTGCCATCGCGTCGTCATGGAACGAGGTTACCCCGTGCAACTTGCCCCTCGACCGCTTGGCGAAGCGGGCGAAAGAGGGGGTACGTGACGCCGGCGGGTTCCCCGTCGAGTTCGTCACGATCGCCGTCTCCGACGGGATCTCCATGGGCCACGAGGGGATGCGCGCCTCGCTCGTCAGCCGGGAGATCATTGCTGATTCGGTCGAAGCCATGGTGCACGCAGAGCGTTTCGACGCGCTGGCCTCCTTTGCCGGCTGCGACAAGTCCCTCCCCGGCATGCTGATGGCGGCTGCCCGGCTCAACCTGCCTTCGGTTTTCCTTTACGGGGGGTCGATCCTGCCCGGCCGGGGGGCGCACGGGGAGGCGCTCGACATCGTGAGCGTGTTCGAAGCCGTGGGTGCGCGGGCCGCCGGCGCCTTGACTGACGAGGAGCTGAGCTTGATCGAACGGCGGGCCTGCCCGACCGAGGGCAGTTGCGCCGGGATGTTCACGGCCAACACGATGGCGTCAGCGGCAGAAGCGCTCGGCATGGCGCTCCCGGGAAGTTCGAGCGCGCCCGCGGTGGACCGCCGGCGGGACGACTACGCCTACGAGTCGGGCAAGGCGGTGGTCGGGCTGCTCGAGGCGGGGATCAGGCCCCGCCAGGTCATGACCAAGGAGGCGTTCGAAAACGCCATTGCCGTGGTGATGGCGCTCGGGGGTTCGACCAACGCCGTGCTCCACCTGCTGGCTATAGCCCACGAGGCCGAGGTCGAGCTCTCGTTGGAGGACTTTGACCGGGTGGGCCGGCGGGTGCCGCACCTCGCCGACACCAAGCCCCATGGGAAGTACCACATGGTCGACATCGACCGGGTGGGGGGCGTGCCCGTGGTCATGAAGGAGCTGTTGGACGCCGGCCTCCTCCACGGCGACTGCCTGACCGTGACGGGGCGCACGGTTGCCGAAAACCTCGCTCAGCTTTCCCCGCCGGCGCCCGACGGCGACGTGGTCCACCCCCTTTCCCGGCCCATCCACGCCGACGGCGGCCTCGCCATCCTGCGGGGCTCGCTGGCGCCGGCCGGCGCCGTCGTCAAGGTGGCCGGGCTCGACTTCGAGCGTTTCGAGGGGACGGCCCGGGTCTTCGACGGCGAGCAGGCGGCCCTCGACGCCATCCTCGCCGGCCGGATCCAACCCGGCACCGTGGTCGTCATCCGCTACGAGGGGCCCAAGGGCGGCCCGGGCATGCGCGAGATGCTCGCCGTCACCGGGGCGATGAAGGGGGCGGGGCGGGGCGCCGACTGCGCGTTGGTGACGGACGGGCGCTTCAGCGGCGGGACCCACGGCCTCTGCATCGGCCACGTGGCCCCCGAGGCGGTCGACCGCGGCCCGATCGCTTTTATCGCAGACGGGGACAGGGTCGTGATCGACGTGCCCAGCCGCCGCATAGACCTGGAGGTCTCCCCCGACGAGCGGGCTGCGCGAGAGGCGGGTTGGAAGCCGCCCGAGCCCCGGTACCGCCACGGCGTGCTCGCCAAGTACGCCCGGCTCGTCGCCGGCGCCGAGCGGGGGGCGGTGACGGAGCCTTAGGGCGCTCTGCGGCCTCGTCGAGTCTCCTAAAGTTCCCTAGAGCCAGGTCGGCCTCCTCGATGACTACCGACGTGATGACCAGCACTAGCCATTCGGCCGGCGGCGGCGGTGTGGGCCCGGCGCCCAAGGCCGTGCTCTGGGACCTAGGCGGGGTGCTCCTCGACTGGGACCCGCGCTACCTGTACCGCAAGCTCTTCGGCGGCGACGTGGCCGCCATGGAGCACTTCCTGGCCAACGTCACCACGCCGGCGTGGCACGCCGAGCAGGACCTCGGCCGGAGCGTCGTCGAGGCGTGCGCCGCCCTGGCGGCAGAGCACCCGGCGCAGGCGCCGCTCATACTGGCGTGGGGAGAGCGGAGCGAGGAGATGATCGGAGGGGTCATCTTGGGGAGCGTGGAGCTGGTCCGCGAGCTCCGGGCGCTGGGCGTGCGCCAGTACGCGCTCAGCAACATGGAGCCCGAGAACTGGGAGAAGCGCCGGCGCGCCTACGAGTTCCTCTCCTGGTTCGATGGCCATTTCATCTCCGGGGTGGAGCGTGTCGCCAAGCCTGACCGGCGCTACTTCGAGCTCGCCCTTTCGCGCTTCGGCCTCGCTCCCGGTGACGCCTTTTTCATCGACGACCGCGAAGTCAATGTCCGGGCGGCGGAGGCCCTGGGTGTGCCGGCGGTTCTTTTCGAGGGCCCGGAGGCGCTCCGGTCCGAGCTCGTAGCCCGAGGGCTCCCGGTCGCCGGCGCCTAGCCGGCGGGGTGCTGGGCCGGCGGGGTGCTGGGCCGGCGGGGTACTGGGCCGGCGGGGTACTGGGCCGGCGGCCGCCCTTGGTGCGACCGGCACCGCGCCCCTCGCCGGCGACGGCGCCCTCGTTCTTGTAGACGAAAACGGCTTATTTGACCACTTACGTCTACAAGAAGGGATGTTGCCCCGACGCCACGGGCTGAGATAACATCAAAGTTCATGAAAGGTCTGACCCGATCTAGGGTGGGCCGGGTGTTCGAGTGCCACGACGGACTGGCGAGACGGGAGGAACTGCTCGCCGCCGGCGTGTCCACAGGCGAGATCAGGGCGGCTATCAGGCGGGGTGAGTGGGTGATGGTCAGGCGGGGCCTTTACGGTTTGGCCAACTGGGCCGCTTCGCCGAGGCGTGACCTGGTGGCAGCGTGCCTGGCCACGGGGGGAGCCGCGTCTCACGCGTCGGCCGCGTGGCTGTGGGGGTTGCTGGAGAAGGCACCCGATGGGCCGACCGTCACGGTGGCCCATGGCCAACGCCCTTTAGGAGAGCGAAAACGCGCAACTATCGCAACTTTGAGGCCCCACACCTTGGGCCTGGAGGGCCTGGGCCGGAGGGCGACGGTCCATTACAGCACCGACTTGGCAGAGACGAGCATCTCTCATTGGCAGGGGGTGCCCACCACCAACCCCCTGCGGACGCTGGTGGACCTGGCCGGCGAGGCCCCGGGTGACGTCGTCGACGCAGCGCTCGACCGCGCCCTGGCGAGAGGGCTGGTGACCGTGGAGGGACTCGTGGCGGAGGCGCAACGGCTCGGGCGACACGGCCGGCGAGGACCGCGCCAATTGCGCCGGGCGTTAGCGAGGCGCGGCTTTCTTGGCGCGCCTCCGGCGAGCGTCCTCGAAAGCCAGCTCCTTCGGCTCCTCGCGGCCAACGGTATCGAGGTCGTCGCCACCGAAGTTGCGATCGACGACGGCCGCTACCGGATCGACACAGAAGTCGAGGGCAGCGTGTTCGTGGAAGTGGACGGCTATGCCTTCCACTGGTCGCCAGAGCAGAAAGACAGGGACGAGGCCCGGCGCAACGCTCTCCGCTTGGGCGGTTACACCGTCCTTGTCTACGGTTGGCGGGCCGTCACGAGGGAGAAGCGCCGGGTGGTGGAAGAGGTCTTGGCCGCCCAATGGCTCGCCCTCGCTCGCCGTGCGGACGGCGGCGCTCGAGTGAGCCGGCCTTGTCCCTGGAGGCGGTCCGAAGCGGTCGACCGCCCCCGGCTTGCGGTCATCGCCCTGGTTGTGCCATGATCCCTGTAATGGCAGTGGCACGAGGGCACCGAGGCGTGCGCCGGGCCGGCCGGGCAGCCGGCTCGAGCCTGGGGCCAGTGCGCCCGGGCGTGGTGGCGCTGCCCATCATTTCTCTCGTAGTAGTTACCTGACGCACGCGCCTGCTACTCCGCGCGTGCGTCGAACGACCTCCCAGACGGGAGGTCGTTTTGTTTCCCGGGCCCAACCAATGATCCAACAACCAAAAAGCGAGGCGCCGATGCAACTGACCGGGGCGCAAGCCCTCATAAAGAGCCTGGAAATGGAGCATACCGAGGTCATATTCGGCCTGCCGGGGGGCGCCATCCTCCCTGCCTACGACCCGATCCTCGACTCGCCCATCCGCCACGTGCTCGTCCGCCACGAGCAGGGCGCCGGCCACATGGCCGAAGGCTACGCCCACGTGACGGGCCGGCCGGGCGTCGCCATGGTCACGAGCGGGCCGGGCGCGACCAACCTCGTGACCGCGCTCTGCGACGCGTACATGGACTCTGTCCCCGTAGTCGCGATAACGGGCCAGGTGAGCCGCCCCGTAATCGGTACGGACTCGTTCCAGGAGGCAGACACGGTCGGCATCACTCGCTCGGTGACCAAGCACAACGAGCTCTTGATGAGCGCGGAGGAGGTCCCCCTCGCCGTCCGCCAGGCTTTCCTCTTGGCCACGACCGGCCGGCCCGGCCCAGTCCTCCTCGACGTGCCGAAGGACGTCCTCCAGGAAAAAACGGAGTGGTACTGGCCGACCGACGACGAGGTGTCGGCCTCCCTCCCGGGCTACAAGCCGACCACCAAGGGCCACCCCCGGATGGTGCGCGAGGCGGCGCGGCTCATCGCGGCTTCGGAAAGGCCCGTCCTATATGCCGGTGGCGGGATCTTGAAGGCTCGCGCCGCGGAGGCGCTGCGAAGCCTGGCCGAGATCACGCGCGCACCTGTCGTTACCACCTTGATGGCTCGCGGCGCCTTCCCGGACAGCCATCCCCAGTGCCTCGGCATGCCCGGTATGCACGGCAATTACGCAGCCATCACGGCCATGCAAGAGGCCGACCTCCTGATCGCGCTCGGCGCGCGCTTCGACGACCGCGTGACAGGGCAGGTGAGCACCTTCGCCCCGGTGGCCAAGGTGGTCCACGTCGACATCGACCCCGCGGAGCTCGGCAAGATCCGCCAGCCAGACGTCCCGATCGTGGGTGACTGCCGGCTGGTCATAGAAGAGATCGTGCGGGTGTTGGCGGCGAGCGGCGAGCCCCAGGCCGACCGGGGCGCCTGGTGGGCGCGGGTCAACCAATGGCGTGAGCGCTTCCCGCTCCATTACGAGCCCCAAGCCGAGGGTGAGGCGCTCAAGCCCCAAGCGGTGATAGAGGCGATCAGGGATGCGAGCCCAGCCGACACCACTGTCGTCGCCGGCGTGGGGCAGCACCAGATGTGGGCGAGCCAGTTCTGGCGTTTCGAGGAGCCGTACACGTGGGTCAATTCGGGAGGCCTCGGCACGATGGGCTTCGCCGTGCCCGCGGCCATCGGGGCCAAGGTGGGCCGGCCCGACAGGACAGTCTGGGCCATCGACGGCGACGGTTGTTTCCAGATGACAGCCCATGAGCTCGTCACCGCCTCCAGCGAACGTATCCCGATAAAAGTTGCGATATTGAACAACGCTTACCTCGGGATGGTCCGCCAGTGGCAGGAGCTCTTTTATAAGGAACGCTACTCCGAGGTCTACCTCTCCCCCGACCTCCCCGACTATGTCAAGTGGGCGGAGGCTATGGGGTGCGCCGCTTTCCGGGCCGAGACGCCGGCCGATGTCGCGGCTGTCGTGGACAAGGCCAATGCCATCGACGACCGCCCCGTAGTCATCGACTTCCGCACCGATGCGAACGAGAAGGTTTTCCCGATGGTCCCTGCAGGAGCTTCCAACAGCGACGTCATCGTGCACCCCTCTCAGCGCCCCGGCGGAGAAGAGGTGGTCCAGTGATGGCCACGGCCGCGCCGGCGAACGCGATGTGGGGGTCGGGCAGCGGGAGGCTGCACCACCAGACCATATCGGTGATCGTAGAAAACCGTTCCGGCGTCCTGGCGAGGGTCGCGGCCCTTTTTGCCAGGCGCGGGTTCAACATAATTTCCCTCGCTGTCGCGCCCACCGACGACGAAGCGTTCAGCCGCGTCACGATCGTGGTCGACCTGCAGGAAACGTCGGTCGAGCAACTGACCAAGCAACTCTTCAAGCTCGTCAACGTCGTGAAGATCACCGAGATGCCCCCGGGCGAGGCGCTCGAGCGGGAACTCGCGCTCGTGTCGGTGCGCTGCGCCCCGCCGGGGGCACCAGGCCCGTCGCGGGGCGAGGTGGGCGACTTGGTGCGGATTTTCGGCGGGAGCGTGGTGGACGTTGGTCAGGAGGCGCTCACGGTCATGCTGGCAGCCGAGCCCTCGGTGCTCGACGACTTCGAGGAACTCCTCCGCCCCTACGGCATCATCGACATCCAAAGGACGGGCAGGGTTGCGCTCCCCAAGCTCGAGCGCCAGGCTTTCCGCCGGGGCCGGGGCACAGCCGGTGGCGAAAAGTAGAGAAAAGGAGAGAAAGGTAGGCTAGCCCGATGGCAACGATCTACTACGAGCGGGACGCCGACCCATCCGTGGTTAGTTCCCGCAAGGTGGCGATAATCGGTTACGGGTCCCAGGGGCATGCCCACGCTCTCAACCTGCGTGACTCAGGCGTGGACGTCCGGGTGGGACTACGCGAGGGTTCGACGTCGCGCTCCAAAGCCGAGTCGGTCGGCCTGGCGGTTTCGACCCCGGCGGAAGCGGCTTCGTGGGCAGACGTTGTGATGCTGCTCGCCCCCGACACGGCCCAACCGGAGATCTACGCCGAATCCGTCGCGCCCGGGCTGCGGCCGGGAGACACGCTGATGTTCGCTCACGGCTTCAACATCCGGTTCGGCCTCATCGACCCTCCCGAAGGGGTGGACGTGGCGATGGTTGCCCCCAAGGGCCCGGGGCACCTGGTGCGGCGCACCTACGAGGGCGGGGGGGGAGTGCCGGCGCTCCTCGCCGTCGAGCGAGACGCGAGCGGCAAGGCCAAAGCTCTCGGGCTCTCCTACGCCTGGGCCATCGGCGCCACGCGGGCAGGGGTACTGGAGACGACCTTCACGGAGGAGACAGAGACCGACCTCTTTGGTGAGCAAGTGGTCCTCTGCGGAGGCCTCACCGCGTTGATAAAGGCTGGTTTCGAGACCCTGGTCGAGGCCGGCTACCAGCCCGAATCGGCCTATTTCGAGTGCCTCCACGAGGTGAAGCTGATCGTCGACTTGATCTACGAGCACGGCATTACCGGGATGCGCTACTCGATTTCGACGACCGCCGAGTACGGCGACATGACCCGCGGCCCACGGCTCATCAACGACTCGGTCCGGGCTGAGATGAAGAAGATCCTCTCTGAAATCCAGTCGGGGGCCTTCGCCGAGGAATGGGTCGGGGAGTACAAGGCTGGCCTGTCCAACTACAAGCGCCTCCAGCGTGAGGGCGCTGAGCACCCCGTCGAGAACGTGGGGGCGCAATTGCGGGCCATGATGCCGTTCCTGTCTTCGGGGGGCCCCCGCCTTGAAGACGTCTCGGGAGGCTAAAGGCGCGAGGGAGCCCTAAACTGGGGGCTCATGGCCGACAAGGACGCCTCGTACTCCTGGCAGGTACCTCGTGACCGGTCCTTGCGAGCGGCCGACCGGGACCGGGCGGCGGTGGGCGAAATCCTCCGGCGGGAGCATGTTGCCGGCCGCTTAGACGCGGACGAGTTCGCCGACCGCTACGGCCGCTGCTTGGCGGCTAAGACCTACGCCGAACTCGACGGCCTACTGGCCGACCTCCCGGTGCGGGACGAGGAGCCAAGCGCGGTCTGGGCACCTTCGTGGTACACCCCTCCGATGGGCCGTCCACCGGGTACCGAGGTCGGGCAGTGCGGGTACCGGGGGCAGTGGCGGCACTTCTGGTCAGTCGCAGTCCTCGCCTGGCTCGCTTTCGTGGTCACCGGCTTCGCCCTGTCGGGCGGGCACCTCATGTGGTTCGTCCCGCTGGTCCTCTTCTTTTGGGTGGGCCCGCGCCGCTGGCGGGCTACGAGGCGCCGGCGGGACTGGTACGCCTAGACCCGCCTAAACCGCGCTAAACCTACGCCTAAACCCAGCCCGGCGGGACCATGGTTATGGCCGCTCGCTCCTGGCCAGCACGATCTTGCCGAACTTCTTGCCAGCCGCGAAGCGCTCGTAGGCCTCTTGGGCACGCTCGAAGGGGAAGACCGCTTCGACCGCGACCCTCACGCGCCCTGACGCCACCAAGGGGATCACGTGGCGCTCGACTTGGCGGACCACGAGCGCCTTGTCCTCGAGGCTCCGGTTGCGCAGGGTGGAACCCCTCAGTACGGCGCGCTTGCCCATAAGCGTCCGGAGGTCGACCTCGGCCAGTGCCCCAGCGCCGGTCCCGATCACCACGACCCGGCCGGAAGGCGCGAGCGCCCCCAGAGCGGCGCCCACGCCGGCACCCCCGACG
>JAJZYO010000516.1 GCA_021798075.1 Actinomycetes bacterium | reverse complement strand
CGCTAGTGCTGCCTCCAAGAACGTTCGCGTATTTGCGGGCGGCTCCGGTCCTTCGGAGGAAGCCGGCATGTTAGGTGCCGACCGGGCGAAAGTCGCCCGCTGTGGCGCCAGTTCGGGGTCGGGCACGGGTACTGCGTCGGCCAGGGCCTTCGTGTAGGGGTGGAGCGGTGCATTGAGGACATTGTCCCAAGAGCCCTGCTCGACAACCTTCCCGAGGTACATCACACAGACCCGGTCACTTATGTGCCGCACCATCGAAAGGTCGTGGCTGATGAATACGTACGAAAGAGACAGTTCTTCTTGCAGTCGCATGAGGAGGTTTATGATCTCGGCGCGCACTGACACGTCCAGGGCGGAGGTGGGCTCGTCGAGGACCAGCAGTTTGGGCTCGACGGCGAGTGCCCGCGCGATGGCCACTCGTTGGGCCTGGCCCCCGGAAAGCTCGTGGGGGTAACGGTCGGCGAAGCGAGGCCCGAGGGCAACGAGCTCGAGCAGACGGTCGACCCGGGCAAGCCGTTCGGAGCGCCCGCCGGCTAGGGTCTCGCGCCACCGAGAACGGGTCCTTCGTGCGCCGCCCACCCGGCTGGCACCGGTACCGGCACCGCCGGCGAGGCCGTGCACCGCCAGGACCTCCCCGAGGGCGGCGGCCACCGTGAGGCGCGGGTTGAGCGAGGAGAACGGATCCTGGAATACGAGCTGCGCCCTTCGCGCCAGCGAGAGACGCTCTGTGCCGCCCAAGGGCTGCCCGAGGAGCGAGACGCTGCCTGAGGTCGGCTCCTCCAAACCGACGAGCAAACGGGCTAGGGTCGACTTTCCGCAGCCGCTTTCGCCCGCCACTCCCAGCGTCTCCCCCAGGCCGACGCTCACCGATACGCCCCGGACGGCGCGCACCGTGCGGCCCCTGCCCGCGGGGTACTCCTTCGTGAGGTCCCGAGCTTCCAAGACGGCCGCACGCATTAGCTGGCCCACTCCTCAGGGGCCCGCCAGCAGGCCGCGAACGAGCCCTCGCCCCGGCCGATCAGCGTCGGCTCCTCCTCCTCGCAGCGCGCCACAGCATGGCGGCAGCGGGCCCGGAACGGGCAACCGCTACCCAGCCGTGCCGGGTCCGGGGGTGTGCCGCCGATCTGGGTGAGCGGCCGGCGGTGGCCGGCACCGGCGCTCGGCAGCGCGCCGAGCAGGGCAGCGGTGTAGGGGTGGCTCGGGCGCGCGAACAGCCGGCGGGTCGGGGCGAGCTCGACTACGCGGCCGGCGTACATGACCGCGACTTGGTCCACGGTACGGGCGACGACCCCGAGGTCGTGGGTGACCCAGACCACCGCCATGCCCGTGTGCTCCTGGAGGCCCTCGACCAGTTCAAGGATCTGCTGTTGCACGGTCACGTCGAGGGCGGTGGTCGGTTCGTCGGCGATCAGAAGGCGTGGCGAGACGCTGAGCGCGATGGCGATCATGACCCGCTGCTGCATGCCTCCCGAGAGCTCATGGGGGAAGGAGCGCTCTACCCGCTCGGGGTCGGGGAGGCCGACTTGGTAGAGCACTTCTCTACAGCGGTCGTGCGCCTCGTCACGGCCCGCGCCGTGGGCGCGCAAAGTCTCTACCACCTGGGAGCGGACGCGAAGCAGCGGGTTGAGCGAGGTCATCGGGTCCTGGTACACCATCGCCACCTGGGACCCGCGCACTTGCCGCAACTGTCTTTCACGGAGCTCCGTGAGATCTTGGCCGGCGAAGCTCACCCGGCCCGAGAGGAGTTGCAAGCGCCCCGGCAGAAGGCGCAGTACCGATAGCACGGTGAGGGTCTTGCCAGAGCCGCTCTCGCCTACGATCCCGAGCTTTTCGCCGGCGCGGACCAGGAGGTTGACGCCCCGCACTATCTCGTGCTCGTGCCGGCGCTCACGGAAGCCCACCCGCACCGAACGCAATTCGAGCAGCGCCTCGCTTTTTGCCCGCGGCCCCGCGACCGCCCCTGTCACGCGTTACCTCCGACGGCAAGGCGCGACGGAGGGCACGCCGTCGCCGGCAGGCGCAGCCGGCGCAAACCGGGAGTCAACGAACCGAGCACGCTGGCATGTGACGCACCCGTACACGAGGGGATACTGGCCGTCAGCCCGCAGGCGCTGAAATAGCCGATAACCGCGAAAAGCAGTGCTTCTTTGGCTGCCTCTGGCACCCCTAGCTCTTCTGTCGTCCTGAACCTGACCCCGGGGAGGTGCCGGCGAAGCTCGGCCATCAAGGTGGGGTTGCGCATGCCGCCCCCAGAAACGAAAAGCTCGGCCAACCCGAACGGGGCGAGCGCGGCAGCGACGCTCTCTCCTGTCGCAGCCGTCACCGAGGCCACCAGGTCGGCGGGAGCAAGGTGTTCAGGGCCCAGGCGGGATGTCACATATTCCAGGTTGAACAGTTCTTTTCCCGTCGACTTGGGCGGAGGAAGGGAAAAATAGGGCTCGTCGAGGAGGCGCCCGACCAGTGCGGGGTCGGCATGGCCGCTCGCCGCCAGTGCTCCTCCATGGTCGTAGGCCTCGTGCCCACCCGAGACCCATGACACTGCCGCATCGATCAGCGCGTTGGCCGGTCCGGTGTCGAAAGCGACGGGGTCGTCGTCGGGCCCGAGCACCGTCACGTTTGCTATCCCCCC
>JAJZYO010000515.1 GCA_021798075.1 Actinomycetes bacterium | reverse complement strand
GTTGCTATAGGCCGCCAAGTCGTAGAGGAACTGGTTGTTGGGCTGCTTCAGCGTGACGACGACCTTGCCCCCCGAAGCCACCACCGAGGACATGCCCCGCAAGAGGACGCCGTAGGGGTAGTTGTTCTTCCGGTTGGCGGCGCGCTTCAGGCTGAAGACGACATCGGCGGGGGTCAGGAGGTCGCCATTGGAAAAATGGGCCCCCCTGCGGATATTGAAGGTGTACCGGAGGCCATTGGGCGACACGTTATAGCTGGTGGCCAGGACGGGGACGACTTGGCCTTTCGGGTCGAGCTGGACCAGGTTTTGGTAGACGTTGTACTCGAACACTTCGTCGATGGCCGCAGCCGCGTTGGCCGTCGGGTCGAGAGTGGGAGGAAAGACTGACGAGGCGACCACCAACGTGCCCCCGGATGGCGCTGACGCACCCGCGACCGCGGCGGGGGCCGTTACCGCCGTCATTGCTACCATGGCCACGGCGAGCGCCCCCGTGAGCACGCCGGCACCCCTCCTACCCAAGCGTGACGACATGACCTCGCACTCCCTCGACATCCGTCGGCTCACTTGCTCACCCTACTTTAAGTTCGCTTGCCCGCAGCGTCAGGGACGGACGGTCAGGTCACCACAAACTGGCACGTGCTACGAGGGTGGCTCGTAACGGCCATCGACGGCTGTCCACCCTCCATCGACGACGAGCAAGCTGCCCGTCACGAAGCTGGCCGCATCCGAGGCCAGGAAGACAACTGCCCCGGCCAACTCTCCCGGTTGCGCCCAACGCCCCAAGGCGCTCTTGGCCGCGTAAGCCCCGTACCACGAGGCGTCGGCCTTGATAGGGGCGGTGAGCGGGGTCTCCACTACTCCGGGGGCAACCGCGTTGGCCCGCACCCCGCTCGGCCCCCACTCGGCGGCTGCCGTCCGGAGCAGCTGCACCAGCCCGGCCTTCGTGGCGGCGTACGCGCCCTGACCCGGCTCTACAGTGACCGCCCGGATGGACGAAAAGCCGATGATACTGCCCTTTCCCCTCTCAGCCATAGCCGGCCCGAAGGCATGGACCAAGGCGAACGCCCCCCGCAGGTTGAGGCTGATGACACGGTCGAACTCGTCGATGCTGTAGTCGGCGATGCGCTTCCTCACGTTGACCGCCGGAGTGAAAACGAGGACTTCCACCTCCCCGACCTGAGACGGCGCCGCGGCCACAGCTTCCACGTCAAGCAGGTCCAAGCGGCGGGCCGTGGCGTCCCCGCCGGCGGCCTGTGCCGTCGCCTTGGCGGCGGCCGCGTCCCGGTCGGCACACACGACGGTCGCCCCGAACGCCGCCAAAGCCAGCGCGGCTTCGCGCCCGATCCCGTTGCCGGCCCCGACCACTAGCGCCCTCCGCCCGTCCAGGCGGAACAGGTCGCGGTACACCTCAGACCGGGGCGCCGGCCCCTGCACAATTGTCACTCTCGGGCCCTCCTGGCACTTGCCCTGTTGAGATAAGCGAACGCCGCCTCAGCGTAGACGCGGGCGTACCGGCCCACCTCTTCGACACCGACCGACTCATCGGCTTGATGAGCGATCCACTTCCCGCCAGGGCCATAAACAACGGTCGGAAGCCCGGCATCCCTAGTGATTATGGTGCCGTCGGTGGTCCCGGGGACGCCACCTAGTGCAGGGCGGGTGCCCGTCACCCGCTCGTGGGCGTCAAGTAGGCTCGTCACTACCGGGTCAGTGGCCGGCGTGTCGACAGGCGGGCGGTCGTCGAGGACGGTCACGCTCGCGCCGAGCCCGGCTGCGCCAGCCAAGGCCTCGGCCTCGGCTTGCACACTTGCCACCAGGCTGGCGTGGTCGACGCCCGGGACAGTGCGCACGTCGAGGTAGAGCGAGGCACGAGGAGGGCTCGTGTTCATCTGTTCGGGGTTCCCGGCGGCCACTACGGTCGGCGTCAGGTAGTTCTTGCCGAGAACCGGGTGCGCCGGGACGTCGCGCTGCAGCCGAGCCTCGAGCGCCTCGATGGCGCCGATCAACCGGCCGAGGACCGGGAGGGGGTTGCGTCCCCGTTCGGGCATGGCGCCGTGCGCGATCTGGCCATCGAGGTCAACACGAAGGCGCACGGCGCCCTTCGAGACCGGGCACACCTCGTCTCCTTCCGGCTCGCAGCAGATCACCGCGGAGACGTCGGCGAGCGCGCCCGAAAAGACCGCTCGCTTGGCCCCCGACATCATCCCTTCTTCGTCGACGAGGACGAGGAGACGGACCGCCCCAGGGAACGGCCCGGAGAGTTGTAGGGCCCGGACGGCGTGGAGCATGGCCGCCACGCCGGATTTCATGTCCGCTGCCCCCCGGCCGTAAAGCCTGCCGCCGCGGATCTCGCCGGCGAAGGGGCCCACCGTCCACGCGGCAGGGTCGCCCTCGGTGACCACGTCCAGATGGCCCTCGAAGGCCAGGACCGGACCGGGCCCGCCGCCTCCTTCGACGGTCACGACCACGTTGGGCCGCCCGGGCGCCACCTCGTCGACGACAGGGGACCAACCCCAGCTGCGCACGGTCTTGAGCACGACCTCGGCCGCCTCGCGCTCGCACCCGCCGGCGCCGTCGAAAACGCTGCGGGCCTGCACCAGTTCCACGGCAAGGGCGAGCGCGGCTTCGGCATC
>JAJZYO010000514.1 GCA_021798075.1 Actinomycetes bacterium | reverse complement strand
CCCCACTTCGTCGAAAACGTCGATGATCGGGCCCCAGCGATCGGCGAAGTCCTTGTAGCCGGCTTCGATCATCTCGGGTGGCACAGGCGGGAAACCGGCGACGGTGATCCATATGGAGGAGCCCGTGAAACCGACGACCGTCTTCACCCCGAAGCGCGCTGCAGCCCGCGCCGTGTCCTTCATTTCCTCCGCCGCCCGCTGGCGGACGCCTTCGGGGTCCCCGTCGCCCCATATGCGCGGGGGGAGGATGCCCCGGTGCCTCTCGTCTATGGGGTGGTCGCAAACGGCCTGGCCAACCAGGTGGTTGGAGATCGTCCAGCAACCGAGCCCGTAACCCGCCAGCTTGGCACGGAGCTTCTCGCAGTAGTCGTCCTCCGCCAACGCCCGGTCCACCTGGAAGTGGTCACCCCAGCAGGCGAGCTCGAGCCCTTCGTAACCCCAGGCTGCGGCCTTTTGCGCGACCACGTCGAGGGGCAGGTCGGCCCACTGGCCGGTGAACAACGTTATCGGCCTCGTCATTTGTTCTCCCCTTTCGTATCGACCGTCTCCCATCCTCGCGTCCTCGCCGACCGGCTCACGGCGTCCAGGACCGCCTGTGTGGCAAGCCCGTCGGCGAACGAGGGCTCGGGCTGGCGGCGCTCGGCTATGGCCGCCATCAAGTCCTCGAACTCGTGGACGAAGCTGTGCTCCCACCCGAGCACGTGCCCGGGTGGCCACCACTGGGAGAGGTAGGGGTCGTCCGGGTTGGTCACGAGGACCCTCGAAAAGCCCTCCCCGTGCGCCCCGGCCTCGTAGACAAGGAGCTCGTTCAGCCGCTCCAGGTCGAAGCTGAGGCTCCCGGCGGAACCGTAGAGCTCCAAGACGAGGCCGTTCTTGCGCCCGAGCGCCATCCTTGTGGCCTCCATGGTAACCATGGCCCCCCGGCCGAGCCGGCCGAGCGCGGCGCACGCGTCGTCGACGGTGACCTGGCCCCTGGCACCGGAGGGAACGCCGGCGGCCGACAGGCCCACCGCGCTAGAAGCAAGGGGGCGCTCTTTCACGAAGGTCTCGAGCACAGAAGCCACTTCGCCAAACTCGTCGCCGCTGACGAACCGCACGAGGTCCACGACGTGGGCGAGGAGGTCCCCGAGCGCCCCGGACCCGGCCTGCCCCGAGTCCAGCCGCCAGGTCAGCGGGAAGCTCGGGTCGACGAGCCAGTCCTGGAGGTAGGCGGCGCGCACGTGGCGCAGCTCGCCGACCCGGCCCTCTTGCACAAGCCGGCGCGCGACCGCTACCGCGGGTACCCGGCGGTAGTTGAAACCGACGCTCGCGAAGGTACCCCTGGCCGCGGCCTCCTCGGCCGCCGCCGCCAGTGAGCGCGCTTCGCCAAGGGTGTTAGCGAGCGGCTTCTCGCAGAGCACGTGCTTGCCAGCGGCCAGGGCTGCGAGCGCAATATCGCCATGGGAGGAACCAGGCGTGCAGATGTCGACCAGGTCGACGTCCTCGCGCCGGACCACCTCGGCCCAGTCGTCGCTCCAGCCGGCAAAGCCATAGCGTTTGGCATTGGCTTCGAGCGCCCCCCTGTCGCGGCCGCACAGTACGACCAGCTCAGGCCGGAGCGGCCCGTCCCCCGCGACCGCCGCCCGCGCCCAGCCGAGGCTGTGCGCGCGCCCCATGAACCCCTGGCCGATGACCGCAACCCGAAACGCTCCTGCCATTGCCTTCGCTCCTCCAGCGGTCCTAGCCCTTCAAAGCACCGGCCCGCAAGCCACCGCGGATCCAGCGCATGCCCATGAAGAGCAAGATAGTAGTAGGGATGGCAGCAAGCGTCGCCGCAGCGAACACGGCGCCGGTGTTGGTCGTGTACTGCGTCGAGAACTTGAAGAGCCCGAGAGTGAGCGGCTGGGGACCGCTGCCGTTGTTGAGGGTCAAGGCGTTGACGAAGTCGGTCCACCCGCCCAAAAACGTGAACAACCCTACCGTTATGACAGCGGGTACCGCCAGCGGCAAGCTCACCGATGTAAACGCCCTCACCTCCCCGGCACCATCGACCGCCGCAGCGTCGAAGAGCTCGCCGGGGAGCGAGACCATGAAGGCGCGCACGACGATCAGGGCGAACGGCATCTGTAACGACGTGTCCGCCAGGATCAAGCCAAGGTAGCTACCGAGCAGCCCCCATTGGTGAAAGATCGTGTACAGCGCGACCGAAACAGAGATCGCCGGGATCATCTGGGTAACGAGCATCACCATGACCACCACATTGGAAACGGTCCCCCCGAGACGGGCGAGGGCGTGGGCCGCGGGGACACCTATCAACCACGACAGCCCCGTGACGCAAAGCGCTATCACGAGGCTGACCCCTATGTTGCCGATGATCGACCCAAAAGCCACGCTGTAGTTCGCGGCCGTGACATGCGTCGGGATGATCTGCGGGGCGTTAGCAAAAATCGTGGACAAGTTTTGGAAGGAAGAGGCGACCACCCAGTACAACGGGAAGAGCAGCGGCACAAACAAGACCAGCCCGACCGCGAGCCTCCCCGATATGCGCAACACCTTGTAATTCCTTGTCACCTTCTGGCTCTCCCAGTGTTATCCCCGCGTGAGAGCAAGACGTACACCACTCCGCACAGCAGCGAGAAGACGAGCAGGATATTGGCGA
>JAJZYO010000513.1 GCA_021798075.1 Actinomycetes bacterium | reverse complement strand
GCGCTCGCCCAGGCGGACGATGCCGAGGCACGTGCGGAAGCCCTGCTCGGGGTGGGGCCGAGCGGCCATGACCGCCTCGGCCAGGGCGGCGGTGGAGGGCCCGGCCTTGGCCGCCCAGGCCATGACGCGCACCGGCGTCCACGAGGCGTGGCGACGGTGGGCCGAGGGCATGTGGGCCGGCTCTGTAGTGTGGCCGGGCCGGTGCGCCCGGGGGTGGGAGGCCACCCTGCGGCCCCGGTGGAAGACCTCGACGGCGCTGGCCGAGGTCCGCACGTCGAGCACCTCGCCGACCAGGGTGTAAGGCGCCGAGTAGTAGTGGCGCTCGGAGCGCACCTCGACGTGGTAGTCCAGGCCCAGCTTGGCCCGCCTCCAGGTGGCGAAGTCGTAGCGGTGCTCGGGCAGCGGGCGCAGGGCCGGTCGGTCCAGTTCGCAGAACACCTGCCGGCGCGAGCCGGCCAGGCGCTTGAAGGGCCGGTCGTTCAGCCACCCCACCAGGTCGGTTATCGCCTGGTTCAGCTCCCCCAGGCTGGTGAAGCGCCGGTGCCGCAGCCGGGCGACGACCCAGCGCTCTGCCAGGAGGACGCCGATCTCGGCTTTTGCCTTGTCCCGGGGCTTGTAGGCCCGGGCCGGCATGACCGCCACGTTGTAGTGGGCGGCCATCTCGGCGTAGGTGGCGTTGACATCGGGCTCGTAGCGGTGGGCCCTGGTCACCCCGCTGCGCAGGTTGTCGCACACCACGATGGCCGGGCAGCCCCCCATGGCCTCGAAGGTGTGCACGTGGGCGCTGACCCAGTACATGAGCCCCTGGGAGGGGAAGGCCTCGGCGTAGAGGTAGCCGCTGGCCCCCAGGCTGGCCACGAACAGCTCGGCCTGCATGGACAGCTGGCCGGTCACCGGGTCGTAGACGGGCACGGTCATGCCCGGGAAGTCGACGAAGAGGCGCTCGCCGGCCTTGTGCTCCTGGCGCATGACCACGTCGATGGTGCGCTGCCAGCGCCGGTAGAGCTCGCAGAACTGGCTGTAGGCGTAACCCTCGGGGTGGGCCTCGCGGTACTCGTGCCACACGAGCATGAGGGTCACGCCCTTCTTGCGCAGCTCTTTGTGCACCACTGCCCAGTCGGGCAGGGGCTTTTCCCCCTCCGGTGCCGCCGGGCGGCAGAACAGCGCCCGGTCCAGGGCGTCGTCGTCCATGTCGCCGGGCAACGGCCAGGACAGGCCTGCGGCCCGGGCCCGGCGCACGTAGTCGGCCACCGTCGTGTGGGGCAGGCGCAGCGACCGGCCCACCGCCCTGTAGCTCATGGCCTCGCCCAGGGCGAGGCGTAGTACTTCTCTGGTCTTGCGCATGGCAATGTGGGGCCGGGGCACCGGCACCTCCTCGGATGTCTTGGTGGACTGTCCGAGACAGGGTGCCGGGCCCTGCCGCCCAGCTCATGCCAGCTCTGACTACCTCGCGCTCAGGGGTGTACGAAAACCCCGGAACCGGTGTACGGATTGGACCGGAACGGGTGTACGGATTGGGCCGGCGCCGTCAACTACGGCCTGATGCACCTGCCCATCATGGGCCTCGCCAAGAGGTCGGGGGGCTCTGTTTGGTCGCGGCTTACGTCCTCCTCGACTACCAGACAACTCCCATCAACGATTCAGCGTTCGAACTGGCGAACGCCTGCAGTCTTGACCAAAAGCCACTGTGCTGCACCCTCGGCCCACGCGTACCTTCTGTGTGGTACCGTGGCAACGTGAGTGGTACGCATACGGTCGTTGTGGGCGACCGGGGCCGCCTGGTCGTGCCTGCCGAGGTACGGGAGCGGGCTGGCCTGGTCGAAGGTACGACGCTGGTGCTCTTCGAGACCCCATCAGGGATTGTCCTGATGACCCGCGCCCAACTGCGCGACCGGGTCCGGGACGAGCTTTCAGGCCTCGACCTCGTCGGTGAGCTCCTCGCCGAACGGCGCGCCGCCGCCGCCAGCGAGGACGCCGCTTGAGCGTCGTGGATGCCTCGGTCCTGCTTGCCTTCGCCCAGGGCGAGGAGGGCGCCGGGCGGGCCGAGCTCCTTCTCGCGGAAGGTGCCAGCTGTGGGGCGGCGAACTGGTCGGAGGTCGCCCAGAAGGTCCGGGCCGCGGGCCGGGACTGGCCCCTGGTCCGGGCGCTGCTTGTGAGCTACAACCTCGCCGTCGAAGCGGTCATCGAGGAGGACGCCGAATGGGCCGCCAGCCGGTGGCGCAGGGGAGAGGGGCTGTCACTGGCCGACCGGCTCTGCCTTGCCGTCGGCGAACGGCTCGACGTAGACGTGTGGACAGCTGACACAAGCTGGGGATCGGCGGGCAGGGTCCACCAGCTGCGCTGAGGAGCCGGGACGTCTCAAGGCGGCGTGGGCCTGCGACCCCACTTCGCACTTCGTCGAGCCCGCGTTGGCAAGCCACCGTCGGACGCACAGACAGCTGTTCCCGAAACTCCCCCGGAATTGGCCCGATAGTTGGACGTCGCTCCGTCTGCAGGAATTGTCAAGGAAACTGAACGACCTCAAGCTCGGGATGGCAATGCAAGTCCTCGATCAAGCGCGAGGAACCGCTCACTTTGGTTCCGAGGAGATCCCAGTCAGTGAGGACAAACCAGCTCCTGTCGGCCGGCCAGAAGTTCGACGGCGAG
>JAJZYO010000005.1 GCA_021798075.1 Actinomycetes bacterium | reverse complement strand
CGTCCTGCACTACCGGCACGTGAACATCAGTTCCGTGGCCGAGACCACCCTGCCCACCGCACCGATGAACAACTACTACTTCGGCGGTTATGGCGTGGGCGATGTCCTGTTCCCCGTCGAGCCAGCGGACATGAACGTCATAAGGGCCTGGGACCCGAGCGCCCTGCCCGCACCGGTTGCGCCGAAGACGGTCAACGTTCAGAGCATCACGGGTAGCTACGAAGCGGCCGTGGCCGCCGGCCAAGCCCTGACATCGGACGGGCTCCACGTCGCGAGCACGACCACTGGCACGGTGCCGTCGAGCACGACCGAGACCTACGTCTTGTACCACCAAGGCCAGGTTGCCGAAGCGCTCGACGTGATGAAGTACCTCTCGGGCGCGGTCATGATGGAGCAGAGCTCGTCCGTGCCGGCGGGGACGGTCGAGGTGCAGCTGGGCAACGTGGTGAGCGTGACCTCGAAGCTGTCCGGGGCCTCGAAGACGAGCACGACAACAGGCCTCGGGACCACGACGGCCACCACAGCACCTACCACGACGGCGCCCACCACCACCAGCTCCACGTCCCGAGCCAGCGGCCCGAGCAGCTCCAAGGCTCACGTCGCCCCGACTACGACCACCGTCCCGACCCCTGGGGGCATAGCGCCGAGCTCTGCCACGGGCACCGACCAGCCCTGGGACCCAAGGGCGTGCCCGACCAGCTGAGGAACGCCTCTCTTTCCTCCCATGGACCTCTTTTCCCATGGACCTCTTTCCTCCCATGGACCTTGGCCGCAACCCAAAGCGAACGTTGCCTGTCGTGGCCCGGCTATGGTGGCGGCCCATGGAGTTGCCTCCTCCGGACCCGGCCAAGCTCCTCGAGGCGTGGATGGAGTGGGAGCGGGGAGAGGTGACGCCCGGGCGGGCGATCGCCAACTTGAAGACAGGCGGGCTGCGCCAGGTGCTCGAGAGCCTGGCTGGCGCGGGCGGGCCCGACGAAGAGACCGCGAGCCGGGCGCCGAGCGTGTAAGCTGATGGGGTTGGTCGAAGTTGTCGCGGACACTCTGTGGCAGCTTGGGGATAGCCTGGTAGCGACATGACCTGCCCTCGATGCGGCGTACCCAACGGCCCCGAGAGGACCGCGTGTGTCAGGTGCGGGGGCTCGCTCGCCCCTCCATCGGTTCGCGATGACCAGCCCTTGCCGCCAGTGCTGCCGGTGACACGGCGCGCCGAGCTGGCGATGGGCCGTTCAGCTGCCGCCCCACCCAGTGCCCCTGGACCTCAGGCCGGCGGGCTGGGTAGCGCTGGCCTGTACCTGATGGCGAGCGAGCGTTCGACCGGCCAGCCGCCCCCGCCCGAGGGCGTGAGCAGTCAGAGGGGGCCTTCGCGTGCCGAAGCGCCCGGCCGGATCGCCATCGGGCTCTCCGGCGCCTAGCTCTGGTTCGCGCCCGCCCGCTCAATAGACTCGGGTAGCACCAGACCCGGCGACGAGAGGATGGCAGCGTGGAGATCGAGATCGGCAAGGGCAAATCAGGGCGGCGCGCCTACGGCTTCGACGACATAGCGATCGTCCCGAGCAGGCGGACGCGGGACCCCGAGGATGTGGATATCTCTTGGGAGATCGATGCTTTCCGCTTCGAGCTGCCCTTGATGGGCGCCGCCATGGACGGCGTGGTGAGCCCTTCTACCGCGATAGAGATCGGGCGTCTCGGGGGCGTGGGCGTGCTCAACCTGGAGGGCCTGTGGGCTCGTTACGAGGACCCCGAGCCCTACTTCGAGGAGATAGCCCAGCTGGCGCCGGACAAAGCGACCGCCCGGATGCAGCAGATCTACTCCGAGCCGATCAAGGCCGAGCTGATATCAGCCCGCATACGTGAGATCAAGGCTGCCGGCGTGGTCGCGTGCGCGTCGCTCACCCCCCAACGCACTACGCAGTTCGCGAAGACCTTGGTGGAGGCGGAGCTCGACTTGTTCGTGGTGCAGGGGACCGTTGTGTCTGCCGAGCATGTCTCCAAGACCTCGGAGCCTCTCAACCTGAAGCGCTTCATCCGCGAGTACGAGCTGCCCGTGATCGTCGGGGGCTGCGCTTCCTACCAAGCCGCGCTCCACCTCATGCGGACCGGCGCGGCCGGCGTCCTGGTGGGCGTGGGACCGGGCCATGCCTGCACGACCAGGGGGGTGCTCGGCATCGGCGTCCCGCAAGCGACCGCGATCGCGGACGCGAGGGCTGCTCGCGCCCAGCACCTCGACGAGACCGGTGTCTACGTCCAGGTGATCGCGGACGGCGGGATGGCAACCGGCGGCGACGTCGCCAAGGCGATCGTGTGCGGGGCGGACGCCGTTATGCTCGGCTCGCCTCTGGCCGCAGCGACGGAGGCACCGGGCCACGGCTACCACTGGGGGATGGCGACGTTCCACCCCACGTTGCCACGCGGTGCTCGGGTCAAGACCGAGGTGCGGGGCAGCTTGCGGGAGATCTTGGTGGGGCCGGCGCACGACAACGACGGGCGCCTCAACCTCTTCGGGGCGCTCAGGACTTCGATGGCGACCTGTGGATACGAGACCTTGAAGGAGTTCCAGAAGGCAGAGGTGATGGTGGCCCCGGCACTTCTCACTGAGGGCAAAGCGCTTCAGCTTTCCCAGCGCGTAGGGATGGGGCACTGACCACGGGGGCTGGCGCTCCGGAGACTGGTCCCGCTGGCACAGGGCCGCGGGCAGCACAAGCCGGCCATTTGCCGGTCACTAGTACCCAGGACTTCTTGGAGGGCCTCAACCCCGCGCAGCTCCAGGCAGTGACCCACGAAGGCGGCCCGCTGCTCGTGGTGGCGGGCGCCGGCTCGGGTAAGACCCGGGTCCTCACGCACCGTGTCGCGTGGCTGGTGCGTGAAAAAGGCATTTCTCCTTTCGGCATCCTTGCCATCACTTTCACCAACAAAGCGGCCGACGAGATGCGCGAACGTGTCGCGTCCCTGGTGGGCCCCGTGGCCGCGCGTATGTGGATCTCCACGTTCCACGCTGCGTGCGTGCGGATATTGCGCCGGGAGGCGGCCGTGCTCGGGCGGCAGCGTTCGTTTTCCATCTATGACCAGGCCGACGCCGTGAGGCTCACCGGTTACGTAGTGCGCGATCTCGGCTTGGACCACAAGAAGTTCCCTCCCCGGGCGGTGCACGCAGCCATCTCGTCGGCCAAGAACGAGCTGTTCGGGCCGGCCGAGTACGCGGAGAGGACCCGGCGGTCGCCGTTCGAGCGCAGGGTGGCCGATGTCTACGCCGAGTACCAAAAGAGGTTGGCCGCGGCCAACGCCCTCGACTTCGATGACCTGCTCATGGCGACGGTGCAGCTGTTCCACCAGCATCCCGAGGTCCTGGAGCCCTACCGGGAGCGCTTCGCTCACCTGCTCGTCGACGAGTACCAGGACACCAACCACGCTCAAAACGAGATTGTCCTGGCCCTGGGCGGCGGCCACCACCAGGTGACGGTGGTGGGCGACTCGGACCAAGCCATATATGGGTGGCGGGGCGCCGACGTACGCAACATCTTGGAGTTCGAGCGGGCGTTCCCCGACGCCACCGTCGTCGTGCTGGACCGCAACTACCGTTCCACCCAGACGATCCTCGATGCCGCCAACGCGGTCATCTCCAACAACCTGGCCCGCAAGCCGAAGGAGCTCTGGACCGACCAGGGCGCCGGCGAGCGCCTGGCCCGCTACGTCGCCGAAGACGAGCACGACGAGGCTTCCTTCATCGTCGGCGAGATCGAGCGCCAGCGGGCGGAGCACGGGTACCGCTGGGGCGACTTCGCGGTGTTTTACCGGACCAACGCCCAGAGCAGGGCCATAGAGGAAGAGCTGGCCCGGCGTCAGGTCCCCTACAAGGTCGCCGGCGGCGCCCGGTTTTACGAACGCCGCGAGGTGAAGGACCTTCTCGCCTACCTCCACGCGATCGCGAACCCCGACGACGAAGTCTCGACGAAGAGGGTCCTCAACGTTCCCCGGCGGGGCGTGGGAGACACGAGCGTCGCCAAACTGGACGCCTGGGCGACAGGCAACGGGGTGCCCTTCAGTGAGGCGCTCTCCCATGCCCAAGAAGCGGGCGTTTCCGGGAGGGCGCTCGCCGGCGTGAGCTCGTTCCTGCAGCTCATGACGGGGTTGCGGGCGATGCTCGCCGGCGCCGGCCGGCCCGATGAGGCTGGGCGGGAGGCCGGCGCCGGAGAGGGGCGGAGCAGTGCCGGCGAGGGGCGGAGCAGTGCCGGCGAGGGGCGGAGCAGTGCCGGCGAGGGGCGGAGCAGTGCCGGCGAGGGGCGGAGCAGTGCCGGCGAGGTAGGCGTGGCCGGGAGCGCTAGGGGTGCCGGCGCCGAGGAGGCCATAGCCGGGAGCGCTAGGGGTGCCGGCGCCGAGGAGGCCATAGCCGGGAGCGCTACGGGTGCTCGCCCCGCCGACGCCTTCGACGAGATCCTGGCCTCTGCCGACGAGGTCCCCCAAGGCGCCGGCGCCGGCGAGCTCCTCCAGGCCGTCTTGGACCGGACCCACTACCTGGAGGAGCTGCGAGCCGAGGACGCGACGCCGGTAGAGATCGAGGGGCGGGTGGAAAACGTTGAGGAGCTGCTGGGGGCGGCGTGGCAGGCCGGCAGCCTCGAGGACTTCCTGGAGGAGGCGAGCCTGGTCACGGATGCCGACGAGGTGGAAGGGGACGGCTCGGCCGTCACGCTCATGACTCTGCACACAGCCAAGGGCCTCGAGTACCCGGTCGTCTTCATGGCTGGCATGGAAGAGGGCATCTTCCCGCACCTTCGCGCCCTTGGCGAAGACCATGAGCTCGAAGAGGAGCGCCGCCTCTGCTACGTGGGGGTCACACGGGCCAGGGAGCGCCTCTACCTCTCCTACGCCTGGTGCCGGAGCTTGTGGGGTGCCGTACAGTACAACGCGCCGAGCCGCTTCGTGAACGAGATCCCCGAGCACCTGTTCGGCAAGGAGGGGGTCGGGCGCCAGCGGCGCGCGCTCACGGGCCGCTCACGCGCCGAGGTACGTTCCGAGCTCGTCGAGGCGGCGCTCCGGCGGGGCCGGCCGGGTGCGCCAGTGCACGGCACGGGGGCAGAGCAGCTCGGGCTGCGGGCCGGCGAGGCCGTCGTGCACGCGCGCTATGGCGAAGGGGTGGTGATCGAGGTGAGCGGGGAGGGCCAAGAGGCCGAGGCGACGATCAGGTTCCCGAGTGCCGGCGAGAAGCGCTTCAGCCTCCACCTGACCCCTTTGAAGCGGGCCTGACTGTAGGGCCCCGGGATCCGGCGAAGCGGGCCTGACCCTCGAGGTCCGGCGAAGCGGGCCTGACCCCGGGGGCCCAGGCCCCGACCAGCGTCGGTGTGCTGCCGGCGAGCGCCCGTCGCCAGCCTCGCGGCCTTAGCGCCAGTCGTCGTCTTCGGGTACTTCTTGGGACTGCTCGATGGCGTCAGCTTCGGGCACTTCGAAGCTCATCACCGGTCGCGGGACGGGTTCGGAGTCACCGTTGGCGGGGCCGGGCGCCGCGGGCTCGGACTGCTCCAAGGCGTCCGCTTCCGGGACTTCGGGATCCCTCTGTGCCATGGGGCGGTCGGTCGAGGCCATCAGGCAACGCTACCGCGGGCACGGCGCCGGGCGTCGCCGGCGCCTTTCCTCGACCAATCACAGGACGGGCATGGGTAGGGCGCAGCGGCGAGGCACTCGTGTGGGTGGGTCGAACGCGCAACCGGCTGACAAGAACCTGGTGGATGTGGTGGTGCCCAGGCCACATCGGTCAGAAATGAGGTCACTTTTATCGTTCAAATCTTGTGAATGTGGCCTTTTATGATCTACGTTCATCAGCTTTTTGAGCACTTCAGCCGTTTGGCTCGCCGGCCCGCCCCGCCGGCCCGCCCCGCCGGCCCGCCCCGCCGCCGGACCAGCACCGGGGCCCAGCGGAGGGCCGGTAACATCCGGGCACGTTTGGGTCACCTAGGATTCGAGGACGATGGGTAGCCGGCGCGTTGTCGTGACGGGCATGGGCGTGATCAGCCCCCTCGGCCTGGACCTGGAAGAGACCTGGCAGGCGCTGGTGGCAGGGCGAAGCGGGGTGAGCCGCATCACCGCCTTCGATGCCGGCGAGTCCCCCGTCAAGATCGCGGCCGAGGTGCGAGGCTTCGACCCGGCTGCGACGTTGGGGCGCCGGCGGGCCAGGCACCTCGACCGGGTGGTCCAGCTGGCCCTGGTGGCGACCAAGGAGGCAGTCGAGGCGTCCAAGCTCGATGTCGCCTCGGCCGCCGAGCGCACGGGGGTGGTGTACGCGACCGGCATCGGGGGCTTGAAGACCTGGGAAGACGGGATGCGCACGCTCGTCAACCGGGGCCCCGAGTGGGTCAACCCCTACGTAGTGCCCATGATGATCCCCAACATGGCCGCCGGCGAGATCGCCATGGAGTGGGGGCTCCTCGGCTACAACTGCTGCACGGTGACCGCCTGCTCGGCGTCGGCCCACGCCATCGGCACGGCCTTCGACACCATCCAGCTAGGTAGGGCCGACGTCATGGTCTGCGGGGGCAGTGAAGCTGCCATAACCCCACTCGGCGTGGCCGGGTTCGCGGCGATGAAGGCTTTGTCGACCCGCAACGACGAGCCCGAGCGGGCCTCCCGGCCCTTTGACGCCGAGCGCGACGGCTTCGTGCTCGGCGAAGCGGCGGCGACGCTCGTGCTCGAAGAGCGGGAGTTGGCCCTGAGCCGCGGTGCCCCGATCATCGCCGAGCTCGTAGGCTATGGCGCCACCTCCGACGCCTACCACATCACCCAACCTCACCCGACCGGCGACGGGGCCGTCAGGGCCATGTTCGCTGCGCTGGCAGACGCCGGCTTGGGCCCTCGCGACGTCGGTTACGTCAATGCCCACGGCACGTCGACACCTCCCAACGACAGGATCGAGACGTTGGCGCTCAAGCGTGTCTTCGGTGAGCGGGTGCCGCCCGTGTCCTCTACCAAGTCCATGACCGGGCATACTCTCGGTGCGGCCGGCGCCCTGGAGTCGGTTTTCTCGATCTTGGCGATGCAAAACGGAGTGGCGCCGCCCACGATCAACCTCGAGCACCCCGACCCCGATTGCGACCTCGACTATGTGCCCGACCGGGCGAGGCCGGTCGAGCTGCGCTACGTGATGACGAACAGCCTCGGCTTCGGCGGCCACAACGCATCGCTCATCTTCGGGCGCGCCCTGGCTGACGAGGACCTGCCCCCATCGCCGGCCGGGGGCCGCTGAGGCTAAGCCGAGCTCACGGCAACCCCTGGTGACACCCCCGGTGAAACGCCTGGTGGAAGTGGTCGGTCGGTGACTTCGGGCTGAGCGGGGCTATGGGCTGAGGCTGCGCAGCCTGTCCCCGTTGCCCCCATTTGCGGGTGGTAGTGGCCTTCAGCCGGCGACTGTCACCAGTTCCCTGGTCCGGGTGAGCAGCCGTCTCAGACGAACGAGCGGTACAGCTCCGCAAAGGCCGCCGTGGCTTCCACCAACTCGGGGACCTCGACCCACTCGTCCACGCTGTGAGCTTGCGCGATCGACCCCGGCCCGCAGACGACCGCAGGGATGCCTGCCTGGTTGCGCAGGAACCGGGCGTCAGTGGTGAAGGTCATGCCGATCGTCGGGGGCTCTCGGCCTGTCGCAGACGCGACGCACCGGCGGACCAGCCCGGCGAAGGGGTGGTCCGGGCTCATCTCCGACCCCTCGCCGAAGTCGTGTACCTCCACCTCGTAGTCGACATCGGTGACGCCGGCCTCCTCGAGGCGCCGGCGGAGGCTCGCGACACTTTCTTCCAGGCTGGTGCCGGGCAAGAGGCGGCGGTCGAAGCCCACTCTCGCCAGCTCGGCCACGATGTTGACGGCACTGCCGCCCTGGAGGGTACCGATGTTCGCGGTCGGGCGGCCGAGCAGGGGGTGCTCGGGGTCGCCGAAGTCGGCGGCGTGGAGGGCCAGAGTGACCCGGGCGGCGCCCTCCAGGGCCGACACGCCCTCTCGGGGCCGGCTGCCGTGGCCGGGGCGGCCCCTCACCACCACCTCACCTTGGAGCAGGCCGCGCTCGGCCACCGACACCGCGAGCGAGGTGGGTTCGGGGACGAGGCAGGCGTCACCCTGGAGCAGGCCCGACTCCCACAGCACCCGGGTGCCGAGACCGCCGCCGGCCTCCTCGTCGGCGACGAACTGGAAGACAATGTCGCAGGCCGGCGCTGACCCCGCCGCCTGGAGGGTGCCGAGCGCGCAGATGGCCGCGGCGACCCCCCCTTTCATATCTGCCGAACCACGCCCGTAGAGCCGGCCGTCTATGACGGTAGGTTCGAAGGGGCCACGGGACCAGCGCTCGGGGAGGGCGGGCACGACGTCGGTGTGGCCGTTGACGACCAGGGTGCGCCGGCCGGTCCCCCCTCCTGCGGCCACGCGCGCCACGAGGGACAGCCGCCCGGGCGAGGGTTCGACCTCGGACCACTCGGGATGCCAGGGAGCGAGGGCCTCGCGGAGGATGCCGGCGACGGCCTTCTCGTTGCCGGGGGGGTTCTCGGTAGGGACGGCTACGAGGGCGCTCGCCAGCTTCACCAGGCCCTCGGCGTCGACGTGCTGGCGCAGAGGGCCCATCAGGCGAACTCAGCCGTCGCGACCGAGCCCTCGGCGGTGTGGTTGGAGGACTTTGCCCACACCATGGCGCCCATCTCGGCGGGTACCGCGAGGTCAGGGTGGGAGGGCACGACCCTCACCGTGAGGCCGTGCCGGCCGGCTTGGTCGGCAACGAAGCTGCCTTCCCAGAGCGTGGTGCCGGAGTTCTCGCCCGGGCCGCCCGTGCACCGCATGGGCACCACGTCCCAGCTTGACAACTCGTCCCCGGCCGAGAGGGGGCCGACGAGCAGTTCGACAGCGACGTCGCTCGGGCCGAGCCGGCCGAGGGCGACTTCTGCGGTCACCGAGCGCGTGGCCCCGAGGTCGGTTACCGCGTCGATGGTGCTCGTGCCCACCGAGACAACGGAGACTTCTGGCCACGCTTCGCGGGCCCTGGCCTTGAACGCCGCGAGGTCCCGGGCCCGGGCGAAGTGGTTGGCAGAGAGCGCCTGCGCCCGTGCCGCCATCGGCTCGTACATGAGCTCGACGTACTCCCGGAGCATGCGCGACGCCTGGACGCGCGGCCCGAGGGAGGCGAGCGAGTCCTTGATGCGTGCCACCCACTGGCGGGGGAACCGCCCGCCGGCGTGGTCGTAGTAGACGGGCACCACCTGGCGCTCGAGCACCTCGAAGAGGCTGTTGGTTTCGACCTCGTCCCGGCGGGGCTCGGGGTAGAGCTCGGCGGAGGCTATCTGCCAGCCGTTGCTGCCGTCGAACATCTCGTCCCACCACCCGTCGAGCACGGAGCAGTTGAGCCCGCCGTTCAGTGCGGCCTTCTGGCCACTGGTCCCGCTCGCCTCCATGGGCCGGCGGGGGTTGTTCAACCACACGTCGCAGCCTTGGAGCATGGCCCTCGCCACGGCGATGTCGTAGTCCTCGATGAAGGCGACCCGGTGGCGCACGTCGGGGTCGTGGGCGAACTGCACGATCTGGCGGATCATCTCTTTGCCCATCTCGTCGGCGGGGTGGGCCTTGCCGGCAAAGATCAGCTGGACGGGCCGCCTCTTGTCCGTGAGCAGCGCCTTCAGGCGTTCGGGCTGCGAGAAGAGGAGGGTCGCCCGCTTGTAGGCCGCGAAGCGCCGGGCAAAGCCGATGGTGAGCACGGTCGGGTCGAGGACCTCGTCGGCCCATGCGCTGTCGACCGGCGGGACGCCTTGGTCCGCCAGGGTGGCCTTGATGCGGGCTCGCACGAAGGACACGAGGGCGTCCTTGCCCTGTTCGCGCGCCCGCCACAGCTCGTCGTCGCGAGCGTCCCTGATCCTCGCCCAGTCCGAGGGGCTGGCGTCTTCCCACTGGGGTGTCACGTACTTGATGAAAAGGTCAGCCATGGCCGGTGAGGCCCAAGTGTGGCCGTGCACCCCGTTGGTTACCGAACCGATGGGTACCTCCTCGTCCGGCACTCCGGGGAAAACCGGCTGGAACATCGCCCTGCTGGTCTTGCCATGGAGTTTGGCCACGCCGTTGGACATCCCGGCGAGCCGCAGGCCCATGATGGCCATGTTGAACGAGGCACCCGGCTGGTCGTCCTGGGCATGGCCGAGGGCCATCAGTTCCCCGATGTCGACTCCGCACTCGTTCGCCCAGCCGGAGAAGTACTTCTCGATGAGCTCGGCGGGGAAACGGTCGATGCCGGCGGGAACGGGCGTGTGGGTGGTGAAGACCATCCCGGCGCGAACGGCTTCCACGGCTTCGTGGAACTCGAGGCCCTTCTCGGTCACGAGCTGGCGGATGCGCTCGAGGCCGAGGAAGCCGGCGTGGCCCTCATTGGAGTGGAATATCTGGACTTCTTCGCCGAGCGCGTCGAGGGCGCGCACACCGCCTATGCCGAGCAGGATCTCCTGGCGCAGCCGGTGCTCAGTGCCGCCGCCGTAGAGCCGGTCGGTCGTATTGCGCACCTCCTCGGCGTTGTCGTCGATATTGGAGTCGAGCAGGTAGAGCTTGACCCTGCCCACTGCAGCCACCCAAATCTGAGCGGAAAGAGGCTGGCCGGCGAGGTCGACCGTAACCCTGGCCCCCTCGGCCAGGGAGAGTGCCATGGTGTGGGGGTCCATGAGCGGGTAGCGCTCCTCCTGCCAGCCCTCGGCATTGAGGCGTTGGCGGAAATACCCCTCGGCGTAGAGCAGGCCCACGCCCACGACCGGGACGCCCAGGCTGCTGGCCGCCTTCAGGTGGTCGCCAGCGAGCACTCCGAGGCCCCCCGAGTACTGGGGCAGCGCCTCTGCTATGCCGAACTCGGGCGAGAAGTACGCCACCTTTTCCAGCGGGGAGGCATCGCGGTTTTGGAACCAACGGTCCGAACTCATATAGCGGCAGAACTCTGAGTGGATCTCGTCGAGGAACGACATGAACGCGCTATCGGTGGAGAGGGCGACCAAGCGGTCCCTCGCCACGAGGGAGAGGACCTGGACCGGGTCGTGCTGGGTGTGCTCCCAGATGTCGGGGTCGACCCAGCGGAAGAGGTCGCGGGTGCGCTCGTCCCAGGACCAGCGGAGGTTGAACGCGAGTTCCCGGAGGGGTGCCAGCGCTTCGGGCAGTCGCGCCCGCACCGTGAAGCTCCTGAACGCTCTCATCCCGGGACAAGCTAGCCCGTAGCGCACAGCCCGGCCGGCCGGTGCTGCCGCCGGCCCACAGGCTGGGTAGTTTGTTGCCATGACGACGACCGAGAGGGCGGCGGCCCGGGCGGGGGAACGAGCGCGTCAGCGGTCCCAGCGGGCCGTCCGGGCAGCTGGGGACCCCTCCCAGCTGCCCCACCTCGTGGTCCAAGACGTACGGCCATCGACCCCCCACGGGTACCCCGCCAAGGCAATGGCCGGCGAGAAGGTCCCCGTGGTGGCCAGCGTGTTCCGTGACGGGCACGACGTGCTCGGTGCCCGTGCCGTCCTCTCGAAGGCCGGAGAGGAAACCTGCACCTGCGACCTCGCGCCCGGGCCCGACGACACCTGGTCCGGAGCCGTCAGCGCACCTGAGCCCGGGTTCTACGAGCTCGTGATCGAGGCCTGGACGGACCGCTACGCAACGTGGGCCAAGAAGGTAGCCGTCAAGCTGGCCGCCCGCCAAGACGTGGGGATCGAGATCGCCGAAGCGAGGGCCCTCATAGAAGAGTGGTCCCGCCAACTGCCGGCGGGCGACGGGGCGCTCGAGGGGCCGGTGGGCCAGGCCCTGCGTTCCCTCACAGACGAGACCCTGGACGACGCGAGACGGCTCAACCCGGCCCTCTCGGCCCCGGTTGCCCACGCGCTCGGAGGGCCAGCACTCGCCAGGGACGTGACCCGTTCGGTGCCGGCGCTCGTGTGGGTCGAGCGCGAGCGGGCCGGCGTCGGGGCCTGGTACGAGCTGTTCCCCCGCAGCTTCGGGGGGTTGCGGGGTGCAGCGGCACAGATCCCTCGCCTCGCCGGCCTTGGCTTCGACGTCGTGTACCTGCCACCCGTGCACCCGATCGGCCACACCTTCAGAAAGGGCCGGGACAATGCCTTGGAGGCGGTCCTGGGTGACCCGGGCAGCCCGTGGGCGATCGGCTCCGAGGAGGGCGGGCACACGGCCATCCACCCCGCGCTCGGGGATTTCGATGACTTTGACTTCTTGGTCCGGACCGCGAGAGAGCACGGGATGGAGGTGGCCCTCGACTACGCGCTCCAGTGCTCCCCGGACCATCCCTGGGTGAAGGAGCACCCAGAGTGGTTTTTCCACCGGCCCGACGGGTCGATCGCCTACGCCGAAAACCCCCCGAAGAAGTACCAGGACACTTACCCGCTCAACTTCTGGCCGGCGAGGGAGGCAGACAGGGTCGCCCTCTGGGAGGCGTGCAGGGAAGTCATGTACTTCTGGGCGGACCGAGGCGTGCGCATCTTCAGGGTGGACAACCCCCACACCAAGCCCTTCGCCTTTTGGGAGTGGTTGATCGGGTGCCTGCGGGCAGAGCAGCCCGACGTGGTGCTCCTCGCCGAGGCGTTCACGAGGCCCAAGGTCATGGCCCGCTTAGCCGAGACGGGGTTCTCCCAGAGCTACACCTATTTCACCTGGCGGGTGCCACAGTACGGGCCCGAGGGCATCCGGACCTACGTCGAGGAGCTCGCCCACGGGCCTCTCGCCGATTACCTGCGGCCCAATTTCTGGCCCAACACCCCCGACATACTCTCCGGGCCGCTGCGGGGCGGGCCACCCGCGGCCTTCGCCCTCCGCTACGTCCTCGCGGCCACCCTCTCGCCCCTCTACGGCGTCTACAGCGGCTACGAACTGTACGAAAACGAGCCCGCGTCGCCTGACAACGAGGAGTACCTCCACTCGGAAAAATACGAGATAAAGGACCGTGACTTTTCTCGGCCGGGTAACCTGTCACCGCTTTTTTCCGTGGTCAACGCCATCCGGCGCCGGCACCCGGCATTTTCCCGCCTCCGCAACATCACCTTCCACGGCTCCGACAACGAGGCCATGGTCGCTTTTTCCAAGCGTTCCGACGACGGCAAGGACCTCGTGCTCGTCGTCGTAAACCTCGACCCGTACGCCACGCAGGGCGCGACCTTGGACCTCGACATGACGGCTCTCGGCGCCCCGCCGGGCACCAGCCTCGAGGTGCACGACGAGTTGTCCGGGGAGGTATACGTGTGGGGGTCGCGGCCCTACGTGCTGCTCAACCCGTTGCAGCGCGTCGCCCACATCTGTGACGTCCGCTGGGCCCGCTGAGCGGGTACGGCGTCGGGGACAACGGAGGAAGCGTGGCAGGGACCGCCAGGGTCTCGGGGACCGCCAGCCAAGACGTCCGCTGGTACGAGCGAGCGGTTTTCTACGAGGTGCTCGTCCGGGGCTTTTTCGACAAAAACGACGACGGCACAGGGGACATCCCCGGTCTCATCGCCAAGCTCGACTACTTGGAGTGGCTCGGCATCGACTGCATCTGGTTGCTGCCCTTCTACCAGTCGCCGCTTAGAGACGGCGGGTACGACATTTCCGATTTCTGGACCGTACTGCCCGAGTACGGCCAGATCGCCGACGCCGCCCAACTCGTCGACGAGGCCCACCGTCGGGGCATCCGCGTGATCGCCGACCTCGTGATGAACCACACGAGCGACCAGCACCCCTGGTTCCAAGAGTCGAGGCAGGACCGGACCAACCCGAGGGCCGACTGGTACGTCTGGAGCGACGACGACCAGCGCTACGGCAAGGCGCGGGTGATATTCGTCGATACCGAAAAGTCGAACTGGTCTTGGGACCCCCAACGCGGCCAGTACTATTTCCACCGCTTCTTCTACCACCAGCCCGACTTGAACTACGACAACCCAGAAGTGGCCGACACCATGCTCGACGTGGTGCGCTACTGGCTCGACATCGGCCTCGACGGGTTCCGCCTGGACGCCGTGCCTTACCTTTTCGAACGGGACGGGACCAACTGCGAGAACCTCCCCGAGACCCACTCGTACCTGAAGAGGCTCCGTAAAGAGGTCGACTCGCTCTACCCGGGCAAGGTGCTCCTGGCGGAAGCCAACCAGTGGCCCGAGGACGTTGTCGAGTACTTCGGGAGCGGCGACGAGTGCCACATGTGCTTCCATTTCCCCCTCATGCCCCGCATGTTCATGGCCGTTCGCCGCGAGCAGCGCTACCCCGTGACCGAGATCCTCGCTCGCACGCCCCCGGTACCCGAGGGCTGCACGTGGGGCATATTCCTGCGCAACCACGACGAGCTCACCTTGGAAATGGTGACAGACGAGGAACGCGACTACATGTGGTCCGAGTACGCGAAAGACCCGCGGATGAAGCGCAACCTCGGCATCGGCCGGCGCCTCGCCCCCCTCGTCGACAGCGACCGGAGGGTGGCCGAGCTGTTGAACTCGCTCCTTTTCTCGCTCCCTGGCTCACCGGTGCTCTACTACGGGGACGAGATCGGCATGGGCGACAACATCTACTTGGGCGACCGCGACGGCGTCCGCACGCCGATGCAGTGGACGCCGGACCGCAACGCCGGGTTCTCCCGGGCCGACTTCGCCCAGCTCTACCTGCCCCCGCTCATGGACCCCGTGTACGGCTACCAGGCGGTCAACGTGGAGGCCCAGATGCGCAACCCGAGCTCGCTCCTGCACTGGATGCGCCGGATGCTCGAGGTGCGCCGGCAGCACCCCGTGTTCGGGACCGGCACGATGACCGTCGTTTCCACCGACAACCCCTCGGTCCTCGCCTACGTGCGGGAGCCGGCCGAGGGCGCCGGGACGGTCGAGGGGCGGCCTGTTCACACCGCGGTGCCGGAGGCCGACGAGGCTCTGGCCGCGGTGGCCGGAGTGGTCGGCAACGCGCCCGGTGCCCAAGGCGCCGGTCGAGCCGAAACCCTGCCGGCGGATGTCGTGCTGTGCATAGGCAACCTGTCCCGCTTCGCCCAGCCGGCCATGCTCCCCCTGCAGCGCTGGCGGGGTATGACACCCATAGAGCTCGTCGGCAGGGTGCCGTTCCCGACGATCGGGGAGGACTCCTATTTCATAACTTTGCCGCCTTATGGGTTTTATTGGTTCGCATTGGTGGAACGATCGATTAGTGGAAGTTGTTGAGCTAGGAGTGGGCGAGGGCAGGTTTTGCCTCGTAGAAGGGGGTCTGCCCCCCGGCCTCGAGGGAATGCTCGCCCCGTACCTCGCTCGTCAACGCTGGTTTGCCGGTACGGGCGCGCCGTCGGCGGTCAGCGTGCTCGAGTCGGGCGCGCTGTCCGAGCCGCCGACGGGCGGCAGGTTGCTCTGGGCCGTTGTCGCCGCTCCCGAGGACCGTTACCAGCTCCTGCTGGCCGAGCGCGCCAGCGACCAAGCGGCGGACCGGGTAGCTGGCCACGAGGCGGCCCTCGTCGGCAGCGCCGGTGGCCGCACCTACTACGACGCGACGGTTGACGGGGAGATGGCGATCGCCCTCCTCGAGGCTGCGAGCGGCGGCACCGAGCACGCCGACATCGCCCGTCCGCTCGTGGCTGAACAGTCCAACACCTCGGTCGTCTACGACGACAGGCTGATCCTCAAGATCTTCCGGCGGCTCTCGGGCGGCCCCAACCTCGACGCCGAGGTCACCACGGCGCTGGCCCGGGTGGGGTTCGCCCACGTGGCGCGGCCTGTCTTGCGCTGGCGCAAGGGAGCGACCGACCTCGCGTTCGGCCAGGAGTACCTGGCCGGTGGCACGGACGGG